>JAMOUL010000001.1 GCA_027062035.1 Candidatus Aminicenantota bacterium
ATCGTGAACGTCGTGATTAATTCCCTTGCCCTTCAGCAGCTAACTTACAGGAGGGGAATGTCAGCGGTGCTTATACCCAATGTGTACGATTTTGAAAATCCGCCGGAGCCCCTCGATGACTATGGTCTCACTTTAAGAAAGAGAATCGGGCTTTCTGATGATGATCTTTTTATACTTCAGCCCACGAGGGTGGTTCCCAGAAAGCAGATAGAAAAGGCAATAGATCTTGTAGCCCTTATGGGTCTTAAAAACCCCACCCTGATTATTTCCCACTCGAAGGATGACGAGGGAAATGAGTATTTCAAAAGAATCCTATGGTATGCAGAAAAGGCAGGGGTTGAGCTGAAATTGATTGAGGATATTATAGGGGAGGAGAGGGACGAAAGGAGGGGGATATACACCCTGGACGATGTTTACAAAAATGCAGACCTTGTTACCTATCCATCGGGATATGAAGGGTTTGGTAACGCATTCCTTGAAGCAGTTTATTTTAAAAAATTGATATTTCTAAATAGATACTCCATATATATTGCGGATATAGAACCCCTGGGATTTGATGTGGTGGCCTTTGAAGGGTTTGTAACTGAGTCTGTAGTAGAGGAAGTATATCGTTATCTGAAAAGTCCTGCACTGCTGGAAAACGCTCTTGAGAAGAACTATAATCTTGCCCTTAAGAATTTCTCCTACCGGGTTCTGGAACAGAGACTCATTCATCTTATAAGGAGCTTTGAGGAATGAAAAGAGGTATAAGGAGGGATAAACCATCCATTGCAATTCTTCATTATTCTGTACCACCGGTTATAGGAGGAGTTGAGGAGGTCGTAAGGCAGCATGCCAATCTTTTTTACAGGTACCACCACAGGGTAGTTGTAATTGCTGGGGAGGGTGGCGAGTTTTCCAGAAGGTACGAGATCAGCTTCAATCCTTTGATTTCCTCTAAAAACAGAGCCATTATTGAAGCCCATCGTCTCTCTGCAGAAGATGGGAATCACGATAAGATCTTCCGCCTTTCCTCAAGGATCTTTAATTTTTTGAGAGAGCATCTCAGGCATATAGATATTCTAATTGCCCATAATGTCGTTTCCATGCATTTTAATTTGCCTTTAACCCTGGCGATCCTTAGATTGGCAGAGGAAAGCCCTGTCAGGGTAATTTCATGGAATCACGATTCCCCTTATTTCTATCCCGATTATCCCTCCTATCTTGATGAAGAGCCCTGGAAGGTGCTTAAGAAGGCTCACCCGAAGATAACATATGTGGCTATAACTGAAGCGAGGAAGAGGTGGTTTGCAAAGCTCTATGGGAATGACAGCATCCATGTAATCACCAATGGGGTTGACCCTGTGGAGTTTTTCGGTTTCACTCCTCTTACCGTAAGAATAATGAAGGAGCTGAACCTCTTCTCTGTGGACCTTCTTGTATTGCAGCCGTTTCGTATGGTAAGGAGGAAAAACATCGAATTGAGCATAAGGGTGCTGAGGGCGCTTAAAGATATGGGGGTTAAGGCAAAGTTCATACTCACCGGAAAATATGATCCCCATAGCGAGGATTCAAGGAAGTATCATAGGGAACTTCTATCGCTTATCCGTGAGCTCAAGCTTACAAGGGATTTCATAATCCTCACGGATTTGAAGCTGGCAGGGGGACACAGGGTTGTGCCTTCAAGGGAAATGCTGAAGGATTTCTACCAGATTTCGGACATGGTGTTCTTCCCCAGCCGTCAGGAGGGGTTTGGACTTCCACTCCTCGAGGCAGGCTTATTAAAACTGCCCATAGTATGTTCCGATATTTCTCCCTTCAGGGAAATCGGACAGGAAGATGTGATGTATTTCGGTCTTGATGACCCTCCTGAAGATATAGCAAGAAAAATTATGCAGTTTCTCTCATCCTTTGCTCCAGGGCGAATGTTCAGGAAGGTTATGAGGGAATATGTCCTGGACAATATTTACAGGGAAAAGATGTTACCCCTATTCAATATTCTAAATGGGGATTAATTCTCAATTTCTTTTTCGGATTCGTCCTCCGGTTCTGGTTCCGGTTCTGGTTCTCCGGTGGTTTCCTTTTCCTCCAGCGTATGGGAGTAGAAACAAACCCTGTTTTTCCCCTCTTTCTTTGCCCGATACAGGGCTTTATCTGCCTTTTCTATGAATGACTCAATATTTTCATCTGTGTAACGGGAGAAGTTAGTTGAATAGACACCTATACTTATTGTGACCTTTAAACTTTCCTTTCCCCATTTTATTTTTCTCTTCGCCACGTGCTCACGTATTTCCTCCGCAATTTTCATGGCCCATTTTCTTCCTGTTTTGACAAGCAGAAGGGAAAACTCATCGCCTCCATATCTGGCAAAAATGTCAATTTTTCTTACTCTTTTTTGAATTGTGTTTGCCAGCTCCTTCAGGACCATGTCTCCGCAGAGGTGGCCATGGGTATCGTTTATGAGCTTGAGATTGTCGACGTCCATCATCAGAATACTTATGTTTTCCTCGAACCTTCTTGACCTTTCAATTTCGTGCTGGAGGGCCTTCATAAAATATCTCCTGTTGGATATACCGGTAAGTTCATCCGAATAAGCATCCACCTCAAACTGGCGCTTTTCAAGCTCCATGGATTTTATAAGCTCCTTGAGCCTTACTGTTTTTTCACCCTCTTCCCTCTTTACAAGTTTTATAGCCTCAATTCCCATAAGCAGGTCGGTGGCAAGGACCCTGAGAAGAGCCAGGTCCCTGGGGTTCAAAAACTTACTTTCCTTTTTGGTGCCTGCACCAAACACCCCCCATATTTTGTTATATTTTCTTATAAATAGCAGGAGCTCTATCCCATCCCTGGATAGTACAGAAAGGAGTTCTGACTTCTCCTTCTGTCTGAGAAATTTAAGGTCTCCCCATGGAGGAACTTCCTTTAAAAGGTCTTCGTGATCTTTGGTCAGAAGGTCCACTGCCTTCATGGACAGGTTGTAGGTTCTTATTTTTTTAGAATAATCGTGTCCTTCAGGGATAAAAAGAAAGGCAGAGTTCAGTTTCAAAACGTTGGTTACCGTGTTAAAGAAGAAGTTTATTAATCCATCACCGTCGGTATTGGAAAAAACCTCATTATTAAATCTTTCCACTACCTCCTGGAAATCGTACTCTTCTGGCTCAAATGGCCTTGTTAATATCTCTTCAAGAAAGGTTTTTATGGGGAAAAGGAGAATACCAAGAATGAAGAAGAGAAAATAAAGAAATACATTAAAAAAGGCGTGCGAACCAAAGAGTTTAATGGCGAGATAAACCAGGATAAAATAGATGGAAAGCAGGATGGAAAAAAATATGAAATATATTCTTCCTCTGGAAAGGAAGGATTCTATCCAGGAATATTCTTCCTTCAATTCTATCATGGCAAATCCTATGGGAAGAACAAGGGTAAAGGGCAATCCGAATGTGTATAATGAGGATTTTAAATATGCAGGAATATGGCTCATTTCAGGAATTGTGTAAAAAAGCAGTAGCACAGGAATTATTCCGATTGTACAGAAATAGGAAATAAATTTAAATTTTATCTTTTCCATAAAGCTGAGATTTTTCAGTCCCTGAAATACAAATGGAAGGACAGCTACAGTTATGTACATCAATGCTGAAATAACCACAAATCCCCACAATAAGAAAAGAAAGCCCCATTTAAATTTAATGAATAGCTCATGTTTTAAAGAAAATACAGTGATTATTGAATAAGAGAAAAAAGTAGCTAATATTGAAAAATAATAAAAATACCGGGGAACCTTTTTCCATCTTTCAACGAATACTTCCGGAAGCTGTCTTATGGTGAGGTGAGCCCATATAGCTGCTGTAAAATAAAGAGCGGCAAAATAAAGTAATTTCATCCAGTTGAGGTAAGGATAGAAATTTAAAATTAATAATGCTAAAAGAGCGGAACCCATTCCCAGAAGGAAAGGATTAAATTCGAGGGGTTTGGTAATCCATAAATACAGGGAAAGACATACCAGAATAAAGCTGATAAGAAAAATTAATCCCAGAAAGGGAGTTTTGAACCTTCTGGGGATGGTGGGGTTTATTTCTATTATATTCCCATTTCTCTGTATCTTTATATTGGCCTTTTTTCCACCCTTTAGAAGGGCAAAAATATGGTGGATCGTCCGGATTTCGCTGGATGTCACCCCGTTTATGCTGAGCAGTATATCTCCTGTTTTTATTCCTGTGCTCGGGTCATCATCCATATTTATCCATCTGTTCTGGTGCTTTTTAAAGGTAAAGCTAACACCCGGTGCGTTGCACAGGTGATAAAAAGATAGGGAAGAAATGCCGATCAAAATTACGGAGAGAGAAGCTATTAAAAAATAGTATACGGAAATCCTCCTCTCACCGTTTTTCATATTTATATTATATAAAAATTCATTATTCCCTTTCAAAAGAATAGATTTTTTCAGGGGGGGAAAAAAACCTCTTTGGGCCTCCC
>JAMOUL010000002.1 GCA_027062035.1 Candidatus Aminicenantota bacterium
GGAATAGAAGTAGAGCCCTGGCTCACAGCTCAAAATCCCTTTGGTAAACAATTTCAGGCCTACATTTCCAATATGTTTACAGACCTCAGAGAAGACGGACAGGGAAGAAGAATAGATGGAGTTATTGCCCTCAGATATCCTGCTTATTGTGTGAAGGCACACTCTGTGGTGGTGTGGTTAGCCCATCGTATGAGGGAATATTATGACCTGTGGGATGAGTTTAAAGAAAGGATCAGTTTTCAGGGAAGAATAAAGGAAAGCATTAGAAAATTCATTATTCATTCACTGGACCGACGGTGCCTGAAAAAGGCCAGAAAAATTTTTACCATTTCTAACACTGTAAAAAAGAGGCTGGAAAAATGGGGAGGATTTAAAGCAGAGGTGTTGTATCCTCCTCCCCCTCAAAGGAATTACCGCTCTGAAGCATACGAAAATTATTTCGTTTTTCCATCCCGACTTTCCAGACTTAAAAGACAGGATGTTGCAATAAGGGCCATGAAATGGGTAAAAAATGCCAGACTCATAATTTCCGGGGAAGGGGAAGAAAAGGAGAGACTCGTTTCCCTCGTGGAAAAAGAGGGTCTGAATGACAGGGTTGTATTTACCGGTTTTCTCGATGATGATGCTCTGGCAGATGTTTACTCCAGAGCCCTTGGGGTGGTGTTTATCCCTTACATGGAGGATTATGGATTCGTTACAGTGGAAGCCTTTTATTCCGCTAAACCAGTTATTACTTTCTCGGATAGCGGTGGGCCCACAGAACTTGTAAAAAATGAGGAAAACGGATTTGTGGTTGAACCTGATGCAGAAGCTCTTGCAGAGAAGATGAATTTTCTTCTGGAGAACAAAAGACTTGCAGAAGAAATGGGGATGATGGGGCTTAATATTAAAAAGACCATTAACTGGCCTCACACCGTGAGAATTTTAAAGGAGGCCTTTGAGTGAGAGAAATCTTATTAAAGGGTGCCTGGGTCTCATGGATAGAAAGTTATAAGAGAAAACAGCGCCCCATATCTGTATTTATAGAGGGGAAAGAATACAGGGTGGAAGATATAGCTTCTTCCTATCTTCATTCAGATTTTCAGGAGTTCAATGTATTTGTGGAGGGTGGACAGAAATTAAAAATCATAAGCGGGGAGAGGGATGCTGTCCTTTTTCCAGTTCCCGTGTTGTATGCTTCTGAAGGGGAACCAGATTTAAAATTACTTTCTGAACAGGCTTTTCCAATGATTCCAGAAGGCTCTGTTGCCTTTTCCTATTATAAAAATCAATTTTACGTTTGTGCTGAAGGAACTCTCCAGTGGCTGGAATTTTCCTTCTGGCTGGAGGCGGACCCATTAATGAGAAAAATTACCCTTGGACAAACACCGGAACCCTTCGAAGAGTTTGTTTCCCAATGGCCTGAAGAGGAAGTAGGATTCACATTCGAGGAGAAGGAGGACCATTTTATCCTCAGTATCCCCATGAAGTTCTTTCCCATTCCCAGGGAAATTATGACCATGAGAGTTAATTTTAAGTATAATGGACGGAATCTTCTCCCGGATTTTCTTAAGGATAATCCCTTTGGATTTTACGTGGTCTATTTCCGGTAGAATCGAGCAGGCAATCCCTTTATCATCAGTTTAATTTTTCCAGGAGGAACGCTTATCACCCTTTTGCCTTCCACCCAGATTATTTCCTTTTTTCCCCTTATTTTGACCGGCACAGGAACTGGAAAATGGTATTCCTTCCCTTCAATTTCGATTGGAGTCTGTTCCTCTATGGTGAGCTTTCCGGAGGCGTAGGTATAGGAAAATTCGGGAATAAAATAGGTGTATATCCATGGTTTGAAGAACCCGGGTTTTCCCATTTTGTCTTCCATCAATTTTGCAAAATTGCGCCAGCGAAATTCTTTAAATTTGTATTTGTCCACAAACTCCCTTACCGCTTCCAGGAACTTTTTGTCTCCAAGGGCGATTCTTGCCATGTTAATTACCAGGGCTGAACGATAATGAAGATGATTGAAGATATCCTTTATGGAATTGTTGTAATAACCTATTCTTCCTCCAAGGGCAAGGGGGACAACAATGGGTGAATTGATGAACTGTTTTCTGTATTTACCCTCGAAATTTCTTTTGCAAACGGACATGCCTGTGAGAAGGCTGGTCAGGCCTTCACTTACCCAGTAGTCAGCAAGGGAATATGGTTTTGTAGCTCCCCCGATCCACTGGTGGAGCATTTCATGCATTATTATGGACCTTCTTCCACAAACAAGGGGGATTGCAGAGAAGATTGCTCTATCTATCGGCTTTAATATTTCCAGGTTGATGAGTCCTGTTGTAGAAGAACCAAAGTAGTACTCTCCGGCTCTGATACCAACCTTTATTGTCCAGTTTGGGGTGCCGAATATTTTAGAAGCCCTTTTGTAAGCGTCAAAGGTATTACGTATTGCCCGAAGGTCCCTTCTTTCCCAGAAAACCTTCAGGTTATCTTTTTCGCTTTTTCCTTTGAAACTTCCTACAAGTACGGGGATATAGGAGGAGGGCACTTCGGAAACATAAAAATCACCCTCTTTCTTTCCCGGTAAAATAAGGGTTCCCTTTGTGCCCTGCTGTTTTAGTCTTATTCTGTATCTCATGTAATTTCCAAAATATGGATACCAGAGGGTGGGGAAGAAATAACCTCCCCAGAGATTGGAATATGAATCTACCTTGTTTATCTGTCCATGATAATAGATGGTGAGTTTGGTGAGGGAAAGGTTCGGGTAGACCGTATAACCCATTTTTGAGTTTTTCTGAAAGACGAGGTCCTCCTCCCTTTCATCGGTAATTTTGTCTATTTCTATGCCGGATGAGATGGAGAAATATAGGGGTTTGTTCATTGGTTCCTTAAAGTGAAACTCTGCCTTAGCCTTAATCCAGTTATTCAGAGGATCAAGAACGCCATCGATCACCACTTCATAAGGTCTTGGCTGGGTAAGTAGCAGAACAACCTTGCTGGAAGGGGTATAAAAGGATAAATATCTTCCGTTTTTTACATTGCTTATAAAAATTTCCTTTTCCGATTGGGGATTGTAGGTATACTGATAGGAGTCTTTCCCGCCAAGAACAAGAAGTGCGCCCCCTTCTGGAACGGGTCTGAAAACCCTGGTTTTAAACTGTGGGGAGAAGTGATATCCCACAAGTGCAGCATTTTTCTCAAAGATATTACGGATTTCCTGGGGAAGTCTTATTTCCTTGCCTATGGAAAACTTTACCTGGGCACCACTTTTACTCTGAACCCTCAGGAAGAGGAAGTTTATATTTTGCTCCAGTTGTTCCTGTGAGATTAGATAGAGAAGGTTTTTTCGCTCCACATAGCTGGAGGGTCTGAAACGAAAAACTCCCATACCTGAAAAGATGAAACTATCCGGCCACTGGCACAGGGTTCCCCCTGCGAATTTAACTTCAAGGTCCGGCACCTTTATTTTTGCATCGTTAAGCACGTAGCAGTGGGAGTCATCGGCACCATAATACGAAACCCTCTCAATGGAATTTAATATTTCCTTGTGGACGATCTTTCCGTTTTTAACGGTTATTCTCCAGGTCTGAAGAAATGGAGCTGGCTTTCTAAGGATTGCTATCCGGAGAATATCTTTCTTCTGGTAGACCTTTACCTTTATGGGTTTTAAAAGGAACACGGATTCCACACTGGAAATTTCCGGGTTCTCGAAAAGAGAAAGATACGCCCTTTTGTCCCATTTTTTTATGGCATTTTCCATCTTCTGGCTGAGAGTGGTTGCCATTAAAATAAATGGAACCAGAATAAGGGCCAGTTTTCTCAAGATTACCTCCTTATATGGTTTTCCCTCCTGTATATTAAATTACACCTACAGCCTTGCCTGCCTTGTAAAAGGCATCAAGGACCTTTTTAATCTCTTCATCGCTGATAGTAGCAGTATAGGAGGTTCTTATGAGAGTTTTATCAGGAGGCACTGCCGGGGGAAGCACAGGATTTGCAAATATCCCTTCCTCTCTGAGTATTTTCCACATCATGAAAAGCTGATCCTCTGTTCCAACCAGTACAGGAATTATGGGACTTTCTGTTTTTCCTGTGTCATATCCCATTTCTTCAAAGGATTTCTTCACATATTTGCTTATTTCCCAGAGTCTGTGTCTGCGTTCCGGCTCGTTTATTATAATTTCCAGAGCAGCCCTTGCAGCGGCGACAGATGCTGGAGTTACACTGGCTGAGAAAATAAGGGAACGTGCAAAGTGTTTGATGTAGTTTATAACCTTTCTATCCCCTGCTACAAAGCCTCCGAGGGAAGCAAAAGATTTTGAAAAGGTTGCCATCACAAGGTCAACTTCCTGAAGCATTCCGAAGTGTTCCACTACACCCCGTCCTCCTTCACCAAATACTCCCATTCCATGAGCGTCATCCACCATGAATCTTGCGCCATATTTTTTCGCTATTGGGACGAGTTTTGGAAGATCTGCAAGGTCTCCTTCCATGCTGTAAACGCCATCGACTACAACTAATTTTCCCGCGTCTTCTGGAAGTTGCTTGAGAACTCTTTCCAGATCTTCAGGGTCGTTATGCTTAAATTTAACAATCTTTCCAAAACTGAGCCTTGCAGCATCTATGATGGAAGCATGGTCCATATTGTCCAGGATTATATAATCTCTTCTTCCTACCAGGGCCGAAATTATTCCGAGGTTTGTCTGGTAGCCTGTAGAAAATACCAATGCTGCTTCTCTTTCCATAAAATTTGCCAGGGCTTCTTCCAGTTCCTCATGAATGGTTAGTGTTCCATTGAGGAATCTGGAGCCGCAGGTTGAGGAGCCGTATTTTTCTATTGCCTCTCTCATTGCGGCAAGAATTTTTGGGTGATCGACCAGGCCCAAATAATTGTTTGAACCTACCATAATCAATTCTTTTCCGTCGGCGGTAATTACTTTGTTTCCCTTTATTTCCCTTATGGGATTAAAATAGGGGTAAAGGCCTGCAGCTATAGCCTCCTCACTTCTCGTAAATTGATAACACTTCTCAAAAATATCCATGTGCATACCTCCGCTGTTTTATAAAGAATAAAACTTTCCCGGATTTTTTTCAAATCCACATCTTTTATTAAATCCATTCAGTAATTTAAAAAATCTGATAGTTAAATTGGAGAATTTTTTTAAGAGTGTAAAATGTTAACATGAGAGCAATTGTTACAGGTGGTACAGGTTTTATTGGAAGATCCCTGGTTAAGAGACTGCAGAGGGATGACTGGGAAATTAAAGTTATTACGAGGCAGAAGGGGAAGGTGAAGAAGATACTGGGAGAGGGGGTCGAAGAAATTGTCTGGTCTGATTTGGGGGAGTTTCCCGATGCTGATGTGGTTTTTAATATCGCAGGGGCCATTAAGGGAAAGAACTATGAGGATTTTCGCAGGGCAAATGTGGATTTTATAAGGAATATCATTGAGAGGTCAGAAGGAAGGGTGGAGAAAATTGTGCATTTGAGTTCTCAGGCTGCGGGAGGACCGTCACCTGATTGTAAACCCCTCGATGAATCTGCCTCTTCACCGGTTTCTCTTTACGGAAGGTCAAAACTTGAGGGAGAGAATGTGGTAAAGGAGTTTTCCGGCGATTGGGTTATACTCAGGCCATCGGCTGTATTTGGCCCGGGGGACATGGCTTTTCTTGAACTTTTCAGGGTTATCAAGAGGGGATTTGTTCCCTGGATGGGAGATAAAATACTGTCCATGGTCTATGTGGAGGATCTGACGGAAGCAATGCTGAACAGTGTGGATAAGGTGTCCAGGGATGTATTTAACATAAGCTGGCTGGAGCCTGTAAATTACCGTGAATTTACAGAGAAAGTGGCTGAGATGATGGGCAAAAAAGCACCTAAAAGGCTTCCGATTCCCTATCCAGTTGCGGTCGTTGCTGCCTTTATCTCCCAGACCTTTTCCCCGGATTCCATGTTTAATCTCGATAAAATTAGAGAGGCCAGACACAAATGCTGGATTGTAAATTCCGAAAAAGCCCACAGGGCAGGCCTTTTAGAAGATACGCCCCTTGATGATGCGCTGAGGATAACCATGGATTGGTATAGGACCAACGGATATATTTGACATTTTCCCCGGTTTTTCATATCCTTAAACCTTTGACATAAGGAGGAGAAAAAAATGAGAAAGTTTTTCTATGCACTTGCGGCTTTCCTTTTGATTTCCATGCCTTCATTTGCATCTGAAGCAGTACACGGTGCTGAAGAGCTTGGAAAGTATCTTCCACTGTGGTCTATCATTCCGTTCGCTGGCATTCTGCTTTCCATAGCGGTATTCCCCCTTGTTGCTCCAGAATTCTGGCACCATCATTTCGGTAAAGTTTCTGCCTTCTGGGGCATTGTGTTCGCAGTCCCCTTTATCCTCGCCTACAAGCAGGGCGCGATTATTAGTTTACTGGACATATATTTTCTGGACTATATACCTTTTATTATTTTATTATGGGCCCTGTTTACTGTGGCAGGGGGAATTCTGGTAAAGGGAACTCTTAAGGGCACACCGGAATTAAACGTTCTCTTCCTTCTGCTGGGGACTTTTCTTTCATCCTGGATTGGGACTACAGGCTCTGCCATGGTTCTTATCAGGCCCTTTATAAGGGCAAATAAGCATAGAAAACATAAACAGCATATGATCGTCTTTTTCATTTTCCTGGTGGCGAACATAGGTGGTTCTTTAACCCCACTGGGAGATCCTCCTCTGTTTCTTGGATTCCTTCACGGGGTACCCTTCTTCTGGACATTCAATCTTTTACCCCATTTCCTTTTCGAATCCATTCTCCTTTTAGCACTTTTCTATATGATAGACAGGCACTTCTATAAGAAGGAGACGATTGAGATAGATGAAACTGAGGAAAAGGTACCGTTCAAAATTGTAGGAGCGCATAACTTTATTTTCCTGGTGGGTATTGTTGGAGGGGTTCTTCTCAGCGGTTACTGGAAGATGGGACATTTTGAATTTCTCGGCGTGCACATGACAATTGAAGACCAGGTGAGAAATCTTATTCTTATAGCCATGGGGCTTCTTGCACTTGCCACGACAAAGAGTGATATTAGAAAGGAGAACGAGTTTACGTGGTTCCCCATAAAGGAAGTTGCTATTCTCTTTGCAGGGATTTTTACCACAATGGTTCCGGCAATAGCTATTTTACGGGCTGGAGAGGAAGGAGCCCTTGCAGCGTTGATAAGCAGTATTCATTCCCCTGCCCACTATTTCTGGGCAACCGGCTCCCTTTCCAGTTTTCTGGATAATGCTCCTACGTATCTGACATTTCTTAACTCAGCCCTCGGGAAGTTCTTCCCCGGCGTACCGGAACATCAGGCTGTTCTTCATCTCATAGCTCAAAAGAAGATATATCTGGAAGCTATCTCAGCAGGGGCTGTTTTTATGGGCGCCAATACCTACATTGGAAACGCTCCCAACTTTATGGTGAAATCCATTGCGGAGGAATACGGAATAGAGATGCCTTCCTTCTTTGGTTACATGTTCAAATATTCCCTTCCGATTCTGGTGACCTCATTCATCCTGGTTACACTTATATTCTTCTAAAATCTTTCTGATAATATCGGTTGTTGAGGCGATTTTTTCTGAGCCGGCTATTACTGTCTTTGTTCCTATGCTTATTGCCACTTCTCTTTCCGGAACAGTATCAGGTGTATAATCCCCTCCTTTAGCATGAAAATGTGGTTTTATCTCTCTCAGCACTTTTTCTACGTTCTCTTCGTCAAAAATAAATACATAATCCACCCATCTTATACATGAAACCAGGAAAGCCCTTTCTTCCTCTGTTTGTATGGGTCTTTTTTCTCCTTTAATCCTCTTTACCGATGCATCGCTGTTTACAGCTACGAAGAGGACATCTCCGTAAGCTTTGGCTTCCTTCAAATAAACTGCATGACCCGGATGGAAAAGGTCAAACACACCATTGGCAAGCACTATTATTCTTCCGTCTTTTCTGAGGAGAGATGCCAGTTTTATAGCTTCTTCTCTTGTAACAATTCCCAACGTTCTACCCCTTCGTTAAGTTCTTCTAAGGTCAGGGAGGAGGCTCCTTCCTTCATTACCGATAGTCCCCCTGCGATATTGGCCAAGATAGCAGCTGTACGGAAATCTGCACCACTGGCTATGGCAAGGGTGAAGACCGCAGCCACAGTATCTCCGGCTCCTGTTACATCCACAATATTACTTCCTCCAAAGGCTTCAATATGTACAGGAGTTTTCCCATCTTCTATTAATACTAAGCCTCTGTTTCCAAGGGTAATTAGCAAAGCTTTAAAATCGAGTTCCCTTCTGAGTTTCTCCCCCTCCTGGAAGAATTCCTCGATGGAATTTAAATCCCTGCCCAGAAGAGCTTCGGTTTCAGGAACGTTCGGGGTGGCTGCAGTAGCGCCTTTAAATTGCCGCAGTCTGTTGCGGGAATCTATAATTACCACTTTATCCCTTTCCCTGAGTCGGGAAAAGATGGTGGGAGTAACTGTGCCGTAGCCGTAATCCGATATTATGGCAGCTTCGAAATCCACTTCCTCCAGAAACCTATCCAGGGAATTTCCGGAAAAACCGTTTCCCCAGTCTATCCTTGCTACCTGTTGTCTCTTTGTAAATTCTCCCCCTGCCAGGATTCTCATCTTCCTGAGGGTTCTTCCAGTTTTAATAGCCTTCGGGGAGATCTTCCAGCTGTTCAGTAATTCCAGCAGTTTTTCACCTTCTCTGTCTTCTCCTATGGCTCCAATAACTGTGGTTTTTGCTCCGAGGGAAGCAAGATTCTTTGCAGTATTAGCAGCCCCTCCCAGTTCAAAGCGTTCACTTTCGAACTTTAAAATGGGTATAGGAGCTTCCCGGGAAATCCTTTCGGCATAACCGTAAATGTAATGATCAAGGATAAGATCGCCTATTACCAGGATCCTTCTTTCAGAGAAGGAATTTACAACATTTTTCAGTTTCACCTGTAAATGATATAAAATTTTCCTTCGGAGGTGAAGCATGGAAAGGGAAAAACTTTTTGAAGAACTTACTGTGAAGAATGAAAAGAAGATAGTTCTTGCAGTAATGGACGGTCTGGGGGGGATTCCTTACAGAGATGGAAAAACAGAGCTGGAAATGGCAAAAACTCCAAATATGGACAAACTTGCGAGGGAAAGTTCATGTGGTCTCGCAATTCCTGTGCTTTACGGGATAACCCCCGGGTCCGGGCCAGCGCATTTATCTTTGTTTGGTTATGATCCTCTTAAATACGAAATTGGAAGGGGGATTCTTGAAGCACTGGGAGTGGGAATGGAAGTTACGGAAAAGGATGTGGCAGTCAGGGGAAATTTTGCCACGATGGAAAATGGGATAATCACTGACAGGAGGGCTGGAAGAATTCCTACAGAATATAACAGGGAGCTAATCTCTTTGCTTTCAAAGGAGATAAAGGAAATAGATGGGGTGAAAATAATATTGAAGTCAGGAAGAGAACATAGGTTTGTACTTATTTTGAGAGGAGATGGATTATCCGATCATGTGGGAGATGGGGATCCACAGAAGGAAGGACTTCCACAGAAGCTTCCAGAAGCGACTTCTCCTGAGGGGAAAAAAACGGCAGAAATAGCGGCAAAGTTTGTTAAAAGAGCCGAGGAAGTTCTGAAGGGGAAACATCCTGCAAATACCGTTTTGCTGAGGGGATTTTCAAAATACCCGGGGATCCCATCCATGGAGAAAATTTTTAAGTTAAGGCCTGCTGCCATTGCCACCTATCCCATGTACCGTGGACTTGCCAGACTTGTAGGCATGGACATCCTTGATACCGGAGAAACAATAGCAGATGAAATAGATACGTTAAAAAAACACTGGGAACAGTACGATTTCTTTTATGTTCACATAAAAAAGACCGATAGCTACGGTGAAGATGGAAATTTTGAAGCAAAGGTAAAGGTTATAGAGGAATTTGATTCGCTGTTGCCTGAAATTCTTGCTCTTAAGCCGGACGTGCTTGTAATCACAGGAGATCATTCTACTCCTTCAAAATTAAAGGCCCATTCCTGGCATCCCGTTCCATTTCTTCTAAAATCCGATTATTGCTTTAATGACGGTCTGAGCGCTTTTAATGAAAGGGAATGTCTCAGGGGAAGCCTTGGTATTTTCCCTGCTGTGGAGGGAATGGCTCTTATGCTTGCCAATGCCCTGAAAATGGAGAAGTTCGGAGCATAGACGGTTCCCCGGCATTCCTCCATTAGAAAAAAGAAAAATTATGTAATATAATTAAAAATAGGATGACGAGGGGTCTAAATTTCAAGGAAAGAGAGGTTCTGCGGGTGATTGTTGAACGATATACGGAGAACGGGCAGAGGTCTAATTCCTTTTATGTGGCGGAGAAGCTACCATTTCGCATGTCTCCATCTTCTGTCAGGCAGATCATGGCCTCTCTTGAAGCAAAGGGATACCTTTCTCCTCCTTCAGGAAAGGGTAGGATTCCCACTGAACTGGCTTTAAAAATTTATATCGATAGTCTTCTTAAAGTGAAACCGTGGAGAACTCATAAGGAAAACATAAAACTCGATGTAAAGGAAAATCTTGAGGAGTTAATAAAGGAGATCACAAAGGCTTTGAGTCAGAAGTCTCAGAACCTTTCTCTACTGGTTTCTCCTTCCTTTTTCTATGTTCCCTTTTCTCAGATTAACTTTATAAGGGTTCAGGAAAATACCATTCTTGTGGTTTTGAGGACCCTGAGAGGGCTTATTCTAACCAAGACAATTATGGTGGACAGGGATTATTCCCAGGAAAAATTGAATAGAATTTCTGAAATTATTAATTTAAATTTTAAGGGTAAGACCCTCAAGGAAGCGGTGGATATAGTGGAAACTGGCTTTCAAAGAGGGGGTAAGCTTCTAAGGGAAATAATTTTGAAGATGAGGAAGTTTATGGAAGAAAGGGAAGTTTACGTGGAAGGGGAAACATTGATAATAGATAAACTAAAGGGTAATATAGAAAAAATAAAAGGAGTTTTAAAAATTTTTGAGGAAAAAAAGGAAATATTAAGGTTTCTCAGCACCCTGGAGCTGGGACACGAAATCCAGGTAATCTGGGGAGAGGAAATGCCCTTTTCTTACGGTAAGGATTGCGTTTTTCTGTTATATCCCTATCTTCCCAAAGGTGTTATTGCTGTTTTTGGTCCAAAGCATATGAGTTATTCAAAGTCTCTTGCGGCTCTTGATAGTTTTGGAGAGTACTTAAAAAATGCTATTTATAGCAGGGGAGGTGTACCATGAAAGAAGACAGGGTGTTTGACATAGAGGACGAAATAGAGAAAAAGGAAGAAGTTAACAACAGTGAACTCCAGGAATGCCTGGAGATGGTGCGGAAACTTGAGGAAGAGAAGGAGCACCTGGAAAAGGAAAATGCAGAGCTTTTAAATAAATATCTGATGAAGCTTGCCGATTTTGACAATTTTAAAAAGCGAATGAAAAAGGAACAGGCAGAATTTCAGCAGTTTGCGCTATCAGATTTTATAGGAAGGCTATTGGAGGTGGTGGATAATTTTGAGAGGGCCCTTGAGGGCTATCAGGAAGATAACCCTGAAAGCTTTAGAGACGGTGTGGTCCTTATCTATAAACAGCTCCGTTCACTGCTCGAGAAGGAGGGTGTGGAAGAACTTAAAGTGGGGGAGGAATTCGATCCCAATCTTCATCAGGCAATAGATAAAGAAGAGAGGGATGATATAGAGGAGGTTAAGGTTGCGGAAGTTTTCCAAAAGGGGTATAAAATAAAAGGTAGACTATTAAGGCCTGCCCTTGTTAAAGTATATGTACCAAAAAAGGAGAGTAATTAATGGGGATAACGGTCGGGATTGATCTCGGGACAACTAATTCTTGTGTAGCCTATCTTGAGGGAGGGAAGCCTATAGTTATTCCTAACAGGGAGGGGGGAAGAATAACTCCCTCGGTGGTGGCTTTCCTTAAAAGCGGTGAGAGGCTGGTAGGACAACTGGCAAAAAGGCAGATGCTTCTTAACCCGGAAAGAACCGTTTTTGCGGTTAAAAGACTTATGGGTAGAAAATTTGATTCCCCTGAGGTTAAGGAGCTTTTAAAGAGAACACCCTATAAGCTTGTAGAAGCAGACAATGGAGATGTGTGGATCGAAGTTGACGAAAATCGATTCGCTCCTCCGGAAATTTCGGCACTTATTCTTATGTATTTGAAGGAATGCGCAGAGGAATACCTGGGAGAAGAGGTTGAAAAGGCAGTTATCACTGTTCCTGCCTATTTCAACGATGCACAGAGACAGGCGACCAAAGATGCTGGTAAAATTGCAGGTCTTGATGTTATAAGGATAATAAATGAGCCAACAGCGGCTTCCCTCGCCTATGGATTTGATAAAACCAAAAACGAAATAATAGCGGTATACGACCTCGGTGGAGGAACCTTTGATGTCACCATCCTTGAGGTAAGGGAAGGAGTTTTTAATGTTCTTTCTACTTCCGGTAATACCTTCTTAGGCGGAGAGGATTTTGACGCAAGAATAATGAACTGGCTTATTGAGGAATTTAAAAGTGAGACAGGAATAGACCTCTCCCAGGATAAGCTCGCTGTTCAGAGATTGAAGGATGCAGCGGAGAAGGCTAAAATAGAGCTTTCGAGCGTAGAAGAAACAGAGATAAATCTTCCCTTTATAGCAACCGACGAGACAGGTGTAAAACACCTTGTCAGAAAACTCTCAAGAGAAAAGCTGGAGTCCCTGGTAGAGGATATAATAGCCAAGACCAGGGAGCCCATGGAGAAAGCTTTGAGGGATGCTGACCTTCTTCCAGAGGATATTTCCAAGGTGATTCTTGTTGGGGGGCAGACCAGAATGCCGAGGATTATTCAGGAAGTTACGGAGTTCTTCGGTAAGGAACCCTATCGGGACATAAACCCGGATGAAGTTGTTGCTATGGGTGCAGCTCTTCAGGGTGGAGTTATTTCCGGTGAGGTTAAGGACATTGTGCTTCTGGACGTTACCCCTCTTTCACTTGGTGTTGAGACCAAAAATGATACCTTTACAGTTATTATCCCCAGAAATACAACCATTCCCACAAAGAGAACCATGATCTTTACTACCACCACAGACAATCAGACCAAGGTTAGAATACACGTACTCCAGGGAGAAAGGGAAATTGCCTCAGCCAATAAGAGTCTTGGATATTTTGATCTGGTGGGAATAAGGCCGGCACCCAAGGGGATCCCTCAGATAGAGGTTACCTTTGAGATAGATGTTGACGGTATCGTGAAGGTTACTGCAAAGGATAGGGATACAGGGAAGGAGCAGTCCATGGAAATTCATCCATCCTCTGGACTCGCCCCTCAGGAAATAGAAAGGATGATAGAAGATGCCAGAAAGTACAGGGAACAGGACCGTGTGAGAAAGATGATCAATCAGCGAAAGTCAGATATTGAAGCCATTATATCCTCTCTGGAGAAGTCATATAACAGGTTTAAAGATAAACTTTCATCTGAAAGAAAAATAGAGATAATGGATGCCATATCGGATGCAAAGGCAATCTTGAATGAGGAAGAAATAGAACTTGAGAAACTGGAAGAGTTTTACAAAGACCTCAAAAACTTCAGCTCTACAATAGAAGATGAGATCATGAGCATCCTGGAAAGGGAAGGGGTATGAAGAGGGATTATTATGAGGTCCTTGGTATAGACAAAAATGCATCCCAGGAAGAGATAAAAAGGGCGTACAGGCGATTAGCTCTTAAGTATCATCCGGACCGTAACCAGGGAAGTAAAGAAGCTGAGGAAAAATTTAAGGAAGTTGTGGAGGCATACGCAGTTCTTTCTGACCCGGAGAAGAGAAAGCTATACGATTTATATGGACATGATAGGGTTAAAGGAAATGTGGATTTTCGTACAGGATGGGATGATATCTTCAGCGAATTTGATGATTTCTTCTCCTCCTTTTTCAATTTCTCCTCTTCAGGGGGAAGGAGACGTGAGCGAGGGGATGATATATGGGTGGAAGTCTCCATATCTCTGGAAGAAGCAGCCAGAGGGGTTGAGAGGGAAATAGAAATAGAAAGATGGTCCCAGTGTCAGAATTGTGGAGGTTCGGGTGCTGAACCCGGATCAGGTCTCAGGAGATGCCCGGTATGTGGGGGCAGGGGTAGAGTGGTTGAAGGGCATCTTTTTATAAGATTTACCCGAACCTGTCCGAGATGCGGAGGACGTGGTCTTATCCCGGAGGAGCCGTGTAGAGTATGCCGCGGGACGGGGTTTGTCCGTCAGAGGGAAAAGATAAAAATAAAGATTCCAGCAGGGATAGAAGATGGAAGCAGACTGGTTCTGAGGGGAGAAGGTGACGCTGGAAAGAATGGAAGCCCCAGAGGGGACCTTTATATAGTTGTGAAAGTAAGGGAGCACCCTGTTTTCAAGAGGAAAGGAGCTAACCTCTATATGGACCTGAAAGTTGACTATCTGACGGCTATCCTTGGAGGGGAGATCAAAATAAAGGACCTTTACGGAGATTCTCTCGTGCTGGAAATTCCGGAGGGAACCCAGCCAGGTACAATGCTGATGATAAAAAATAGAGGTATGAGAGAAATGGGTGGAGGGAAAAAGGGTTCCCTGTTTGTCAGGGTGAATGTGGAAATACCAAGGAAACTTTCCCGAAAGGAAAGGGAATACCTTGAAAAGTTGAGAGAACTCAGAAAAAGAAAAAGAATATATAACAATTAATGCACGGAATTTTTGTTGAAACTCTAAAGCCGGGGGAAATCAGGATTGAAGGAGAAGAAAATCGCCATCTCAGGGTAGCCAGAATAAAGGAGGGAGAAAAGGTTTTTTTGACCGATGGAAAAGGGAATTTTTGCACAGGTATCCTGAGAAAACCTGGTAAAAACCACAGCATTGTTTTTTGCGAGGAAGTGAGAAGGGCGAAAAGGGAAAAGGTCCTTTATATTGCAATAGCCATTATAGATCAGTCCAGAGCAGAAATAGCTGTTGAGAAGGGAACGGAACTCGGGGTAACAGGATTTATATTTTTTCCCTCGGTCAGGAGTCAGAGGAGGTCTTTAAGATGGGAAAGGCTTAAGAAGCACGCCAGGGAAGCTGTCAAACAATCGAAAAATCCCTTTCTTCCGGAGATAAGATCCTTTCCCTCCCTTGAAGATGCAATAAAGGGTCTGCCCCCGGTGGACAGAAAATTTTATCTTCATTTCGGAGGGGAAAAATTTTCCTCTGGAGCTTCTGGTGTGTGTTTTATTGGGCCAGAAGGAGGCTGGACTCCGGAGGAAGTAAAAATATTTGAAAAGAATGGATTTCAGAAGGTTGGTCTGGGCGATACAGTACTCAGGAGTGAAACCGCGGCAATAGCCTTTTCCTCTCTTTTTATGCTATCATAATCCTGTGATTATTACGGGAAAGAAACTGGGGAGATATAAGATCCTGAAACTTATAGGATCAGGTGGGTTCGGTACCGTGTATCTTGCTTTTGATACCTGGCTGGCTCAGGAAGTTGCAATAAAAGTTCCACATAGACAGGAGGAAGAGCTTTCCAAACTTATAAAGGAGGCCAGATTACAGGCTTTTCTGCGCCATCCCAACATTGCCAGTCTTCTTACAGTTGAAAAGAAAGAGGGCATTTTCTTCCTTGTTATGGAATATGTGGACGGAACAAATCTTTCGACTCTTATAAAAAAGAAAAGGCGGCTGGATATTAAAACCACGCTTAATTTTTTAACCCAGATACTGGAAGCGGTGGCATACGCCCACAGTAAAAATGTAATACATCGTGACCTCAGATCCTCCAATATTCTTATTTCCAGGGAGGGGGTGGTGAAAATAACGGATTTTGGTACCTCAAAATTTATGGAAAAGACCTTTGCCTCGACCAGAATTGGATCACCTCCCTATATGGCGCCAGAACAATTTGAGGGTAGAGCCACCTTTGCCTCAGATATCTACTCAATTGGGTGCATTGCCTACGAGATGCTGACCGGGAGAGTTCCCATTATGGAAACGGATCCGAGAACAATCTATGCCATGGCAAAGGAGGGAAAAATTGATCCTCCCCGAAAATATGTGAGTACTATTCCCATAGAAGTTGAAGAAATGGTTATGAAAGCTTTAATGAAAAACCCTTCGGATCGGTATTCCTCTGCAAAGGAGTTTCTTGAGGTGGTTAAGTCCTTTTCCGGAGGTGGTACTATAACCCATACAGGTACAAGGGGTTCCACAATAAAAAATAAAGGAAAAACTAAATGCTGGAACTGTGGTAGAATAATTCCTGAGGATGCAAAAATCTGTCCTTATTGTGGGGAGATTCAATAGGAGGAACCATGCATATTAATGAAATTTTAAAAATAGCGGTGGAAAGGAATGCATCGGATGTCCATTTAAAAGTGGGTAATTTTCCTATTCTGAGAATTAATGGAAATCTTGTTCCACTTGTGGAACTGAATAAGAGGTTAATGCCCGAAGATACTCTTGCAATGGCCCTTTCTATGATGAACCAGAGACAGAAGCAGCTTTTTAAGGATAACAAAGATCTTGACCTTGCTTACAGTGTAGCCGGACTGGGCAGATTCAGGGTCAATGTTTTTTATCAGCGAGGGAGCGTGGGAATTGTATTGAGGGTTATCCCTACCAAGATAAAAAGTGTTCAGGAATTGAACCTGCCACCTGTAATAGAAAAAATAGCCAATGAGGAAAGGGGACTTATCCTTGTTACAGGAACCACCGGTTCCGGTAAGAGTACTACACTGGCGGCTATGATAGAGCACATTAACCAGAGCAAGAGGAGACATATCATTACCATTGAAGATCCTATTGAATACCTGTTCAGAGATAAAAAATCCATAATAAATCAGAGGGAAGTGGGTACCGATGTAAAAAGCTTCCTGCATGGTCTAAGGGAAGCTCTCCGTGAGGATCCGGATGTTATCCTGGTGGGAGAAATGAGGGACCTTGAAACAATAGAAACAGCACTAATAGCTGCAGAAACAGGACACCTGGTTCTATCCACACTTCATACCCTTGATGCTACAGAAACCGTTAATAGAACCATAGGAATTTTCCCTCCGAATCAGCAGAGACAGATCAGGATACAGCTGGCAGCAGTTCTTAAGGCGGTTATCTCCATGAGGCTGGTTCCAAAGAAGGATCAGCAGGGAAGGGTTCCTGCGGTGGAAGTGATGATCAACACGCCGTTCATAAAGGATTGTATTCTCAATAAGGAAAAGACATTCCTTATTCCGGAGGCTATTGCAAAGGGAACTTCCCAGTACGGTATGCAAACCTTCGACCAGTCCCTGTTTTACCTTTACGAGAGGGGATTTATTTCTCTGGAGGAAGCCATGCGCTGGGCATCCAACCCCAACGAGTTCAAACTCAAACTTATGGGAGTTGCCTCTACCGCAGATATTTCAAAGGAAGAAATGGAATCCGAGCTCAAAAAACAGCTGGATTTAGGCATGGATTCATCTCCTGATGAGGGAGAAAAGGAAGATGACAAGGACAAACTTGAGGAAGAAATTGAAAGATTCGGACAGTAAACTGGAAGAATCTGCCCTTCGCATCCTTTCCATAAGAGATCATTCAGAAAGGGAACTTTTTCAGAAATTGAAGAAGAGGGGTTTTGAGGTGGAAAGGATTGTAAGCCTCATTGAAAGGTTAAAGGAAACGGGGGTTCTTGATGATCGGCGATTTGCAATATCCTATGCCCGCTGGAGGAGAAAGAAACTATATGGAAATAGAAAAATATATGCGGAACTCCTGAATAAAGGAGTGGATAGGGAACTGGCCCTGGAAGCTATAGAATCCGTATCGGAAGAGATGGGAGAGGCTGAGGCAGCCAGGACCCTTGCCAGAAAAAAGGGGACCAGAGGGGAAAAATTGTTTAGATTCCTTGTGCAGAGGGGGTTTTCCATGGAAGTTGCCAGGGAGGTAGCGCAGAATGAAGACAGCTGAGATAAGAAAACTCTTTCTCGAGTTCTTTAAAAATAAGGGACATACGGTGGTTCCAAGTTCATCCCTTATCCCAACAAATGACCCCACCCTTCTTTTTACCAATGCGGGTATGAATCAGTTCAAGGACGTTTTTCTTGGGCTGGAAAAAAGGTCCTATAAGAGAGCCACTTCAGTACAGAAATGTATGAGAGCAGGAGGAAAACACAACGATCTGGAGGTTGTAGGGCTTACACATAGACACCATACTTTCTTCGAAATGCTGGGGAATTTTTCCTTTGGCGATTACTTTAA
>JAMOUL010000003.1 GCA_027062035.1 Candidatus Aminicenantota bacterium
AATAATAAAACTATCTTTAAAAGTGCCTGCACCGAAATCCGCCTTAACCCGCAACACAGCACTGTCGGAAGATGTGAAAGGAACAGAACCTCTGATACTTACGGTTTTCCTGCCTTTCGGAGCAAGCACAATACGTTTCGGATATTCATCCATTTTAATGAGGGAAGACATTATTTTCAGGGAAACATCTTTTTGTTCGTTCTTCGTATTCATAAATGTAATCGGCAGGTAAAACGTATCGTTTACGCATAAAAACCTTGGCATGGTGACAAAAACCACAACGTCATCATTTACAATAACGTCCTTTTCCAATTTAGCCATCTTACTATGATTAAACGCCTGAACCATTACTCGAACTTTCCCCTGATAGGAACCCACAGGTACCCGTAATTTAACCGTTTTATTTTTACTCTTCCTGAGTCCTGAAAAATAAGTAACCGTGGTAAAGAATTTTGGTTTAAGCGCGGAAGACTCCTTACTTCTGTATCCACCACCTGTTCCGAGATATCCGGGAGAAAACCATCCGAATGTCTCCGATGTTCCGAGCAAAAGCCTGATGTCTTTCAAAATACCCTCAATGGGAGACGGAGTTTTAAAATCAGTTATCTGCAAAATACCCTCATCAACCACAGATACGGTAGCCTCAAAATCCTCCTTTCCCTTCAGCACAATGTCTATATAACCTCCTGTCTTAACTTGAAGAGGAGTACTGAGGGAAATATTAAGATTTAACCTTGATGGTCTGATTCTCAGCCTGCTTACTCCAAAAGCCCTTCTTAACAAATAGTCACCCTGGTTTCTTACAAGAAGGCAGGTTACGTACACATCAGGTATACCCTCTGGCACCTTAAATTTCCACTCGGCAACCCTGCCTTTTACGTCCTCCCACTTACTCATGTAAACAGAATCGAGTTCCAGAGTCCACAAAATCTTCCCTTCGAAAGGCAGTTTAACTCTTGCTGTAACCATTTCGTTCTCATCTGCTGTATCTTTACTCAATACTACATTCAGATATTCCGGAGACTGTGGCCTGTTTTCTCTCCATGCCGAATACCACCACCACTCCTTATTTCTC
>JAMOUL010000004.1 GCA_027062035.1 Candidatus Aminicenantota bacterium
AGTATGAGACTTTCGTATGAAATATCGATGCCAAAAACAAATTTCGCCTTTTTAACCAGTCTTTGTAGAACTCTTCCATAACCACATCCAAGTTCCAGGACTGTGTGATGGGGTTTTATCCTTTTTAGAACAAATTCTATCTCGGCCTCAAGATATTGTTTCACTCGGGGAGGGGCCACCTCATAGCAAAGCCGAAGACGTTCTGCAGATAATTTTTCAGAATAATATCCTCCCATATGGTTATTATAGGCCTCAGGAAAAAATGGGCCATTTTGAAAAGGACGCTTCGGGCAGAAAAGCGATACGTCTTATTATTAAAATAGTTAACAAAAGGAATTATCTTAACGGAAATAAAATTATTTTTAATTTTTAACTCTGATAGAAGCTGGTAAAATTCTCTAAAGGAGTGAAAATGGAAGGTAAATTTTATCTGGGCAAAATTTTTGAAGATGGAAAGCTAAAGGATCCGGTTCTTTACAAAGCTTCCCATCTTACAACCCATGCAATGGTTTTTGGAATGACCGGTAGCGGGAAGACGGGCCTCTGTATCGATCTTCTTGAGGAAGCAATAGATGAAGGGATTCCCATAATCGCTGTAGATCCCAAGGGAGATGTAGCAAACCTTGCTCTCATCTTCGACGAGCTTACACCGGAAAGGTTCCTTCCCTGGATTTCACAGGAAGAGGCAGCCATAAAAGGTAAGACACCCGAGGCCTATGCTGCGGAAATGGCGGAGCGGTGGAAAAAGGGACTTGAAGAGTGGGGTATTGGAGAAGACCGTCTCCGCAGGGTCAGAGAAAAATCCAGTCTCAGGATATTTACTCCGGGCTCCACTGCCGGTGAGCTTGTTAACATAATCACCGGTTTTGAAAGACCACCTGCAGATTTCAATTCTGACCCTGAACTTGCCATAGAAAAGATAAAAAATTCGGTTTCAGCTCTGCTTTCACTTCTGGGGATGGACACCGATCCAATAAAAAGTTCTCCTCATATCCTTCTTTCCAGCATAATTGAGTATTTCTGGCGTCAGGGCAAAACTGTTTCTCTGGAGGACCTTATCCTGTCCATCCAGCATCCGCCAATAAAAAAGCTTGGGGTCTTTGATGTGGATTCCATAATGGACGAGAAGGACAGGATGGATTTTGCCCTTGCGGTAAACAATCTTGTTGCATCGCCTAATTTTCGACTGTGGAGGGAGGGTTTTCCCCTTGACGGAGCAGCACTTTACAGGAAATCAGAGGCAGGAAAAACCCCGGTAAATATATTCTATATCGCGCATCTTTCGGAAAGCGAGAGGATGTTCTTTGTAAGTCTGCTTTTTAATGAAGTACTTGCCTTTATACGGACACAGCCAGGTTCTTCTCAGCTCAAATACCTCCTTTATATGGATGAAATTTATGGGTACCTCCCTGCTTACCCGTTGAATCCTCCATCTAAAAATCCTCTTCTACTACTTTTGAAGCAGGCCAGAGCCTTCGGGCTTGGAATAGTTCTCGTGACCCAGAACCCAAAGGATGTGGACTACAAGGGACTCACCAATATGGGGACATGGTTTATTGGAAGACTTCAGGCCGAGGGAGACAGGGAAAGGGTGCTTGAAGGACTTGAAGGTGCGGTGGGTTCCCAGGGGATACCGCTTGATAAAGAAAAAATAAGGAAGATTATAACCGGACTTAGCTCCAGGGTCTTTCTAATGCATGATGCTAAGGAGGGAAGCCCTGAGGTGTTTAAGACCAGATGGGCGATGAGTTATCTGGCAGGGCCTCTTACCAGAAGGCAAATAAAGATTCTCAAAGAACAAAGGGGATGGGTTCCTTCTCAGGTTTCTTCGACAGTGGAGAGAAAAGAAAAGCAGGATGAAGCGGAAGCAGGATTACTACCCTATCCTCCTTCACCTCCTCCGGGTCTGGATGTTTATTATGAGAGTAAAGATCTGGAAAATCCGACATATGAGCCATGGCTGCTTTTTGAAGCTGAAGTGTTGTTTGATGAGCCGAAACTGGGGTTTTATCATCGTAAGCGAATTCGTACTGCGGTAAAAATAGAGGGAAAGGAAATGGAAGAATTTAAGGGAGAATTGCAGACCAATCCCCCGGATAATGCGAAATTCAAGCCTTTACCCTCTGGATTTGGATTGAAGGCAATAAATGCGGTAAAGAAGCGGTTCAAGGATCATCTTCTGTCCAGAATGAAACTGGACCTTTTCTATAACCGGCAATTGAAGCTTCTTTCTGAACCAGGGGAAAGCAGGGAAGCCTTTGCCCTGAGATGCCGCCAGGTGGTGGATGGAAGGCTTCAGAGGGAAATGGAGGCCATGAGGGAGAAGTACCAGAGAAGGCTGGAGAAATTGGAAGATACCCTTATGAAGGAAAAGGACAGGCTGGAAATGCTGGAGGCTCGGTACAAGGGACGCGTTGCAGAAGAAGCTCTTTCAGTCGGAGAGACAATCCTGAGAATAGCCCTTGGAGGGAAGCCAACCACTGCACTGTCTCGTTCCGCCAGAAAACGCAGGATGAGCGCTGAGACCAAGAGAAGAATCGCAGAGAAAAAACACAGAATAGAGGATATAAAGGAAGACATGGTGGAACTTCAGAGGGAAATGGAGGAAAAGGCCCGCATCATCAGAGAAAAGTACTTAAAAACCGTTGAAGCAATAGAACCCTATCCCGTGCGCCTGGAAAAGGATGACATTGTAATTTCCAGTGTGGCCCTTCTCTGGCGTTGATAAGAGAATTTTTTTTCGTTTATCATTTTCTGTGGAGTTTGTGATGGAGAAATCCGGGAAAGGATTATTTTTCGCCCTTCATCTTTTCTTTTATCCTGAGGAACCATTGGAGACGGCGGGAGATTTCCTTTTCCTTTCCCCTTTCTAAAGGGAAGAAAAACCTTTTCCTTACCCCTTCTGGAAGGCACTCCATCGGGGTGGTCCCTTCCTCAAAGTCATGTGCATATAGATATCCCTCTCCGTAGCCCTCCTCCTTCATGAGCTTTGTTACAGGATTTCTGAGATGAAGTGGTACAGGTTTATGGGCTGTCTCAGCAGCCTCCTTCTTTGCGCTTGACCATGCCTTATAAGCCGTATTGCTCTTTGGCGCAAGAGCCACATAGATTGTGGCGTAGGCGACTATAAGGTCTCCTTCCGGTGAACCAAGAAATTCATATGCCCTCAGGGCATTTACTGCGATTTCAAAGGCTCCGGGATCCGCGAAGCTTACGTCTTCAACAGAGGCCATTATAAGTCTTCTCAATATGGGGCCCATATCTGCTCCGGCTATGAGCATCCGCGCGAGCCAGTAAAGGGCAGCGTCGGGATCAGAATTTCTGAGGGATTTGTGATAGGCAGACACCATATCATAGTGATAATCTCCGGCCTTATCGTAAAGGAAGGTCCTCTCCCCTGCAGCCTTTATTATGTGGGATTCCTGTATTTCTCCCTTTGATATTCGGGCCGCTATTTCCAGGGTGTTCAATACCCTTCGTCCATCTCCTCCCGAAAGTTCGATGATTTTTTTTCTGGCCTCGCGGGAAATTTCTACCTTCAGTTCTTTTATACCCCTTTCAAGGATTTTTTCCAGTTCCTTTTCTTTCAGCTGCTCGAATTTTATGACCTTAAGCCGCGAAAGGAGCGGAGCTATTACCTCGAAGGAAGGATTTTCGGTGGTGGTGCCTATCAGGATTACTTTGCCTGACTCCAGATAGGGAAGGAAAGCTGCCTGTTGAGCCTTGTTGTACCTGTGGATTTCATCTACGAATAATAACCTTGGGCCAAGAAGGTCTCCACCTTCCATAGCACGTTTAACTTCTGTAATGGAATTGACCACCGCAGAGAAATAAAGGGGTTCCAGTTGCCATTGTCTGGCAAGGATCTGGGCAGCAGTAGTTTTTCCACAACCGGGTGGTCCCCAGAAAATCAGTGAAGTTGGAGGCAAACTCTTAAGAAGGGGGAGGACGTGGGTTTGCCCCACAAAATCCTCCCACTTTTTTGGCCTGAGCCTCTCAGCTAACGGTATATACCCTATTTCTTTTCCTCCGCTTTCCAGCTCTCCACCTTCTCAGGGAAGATATCGCTAAGTTTTTTGTTAAGAACAAGAAGATATCCCAGGCCCTTTTCCCTTCCCACTGTTTTTCCATTAAGTTCTCCAAGTTCCACTGTTACCTTTTTGTTTTTCTCCAGTGTGAAGACGATGGTTGCCTGCGGTTTGAACCCTTCTGGATTATCGATGAAATCTTCGGCTTCCAGGTCCTCAATGGTTCTGAGGAATCCATCAACCTTCTCGTTTTCCAGTTTTGCCCTGAAGGGTTTAAGGGCCTTCCAGTCCTTTTTATCCTTTTCTGCTTCGAATGTTTGACCTCCCCTTTTCCACAGGAAGCGTTTGACATCGAAGCTATAAAACCTTACGAGCCTCTTTTCCCTGAGTTCCTTTA
>JAMOUL010000005.1 GCA_027062035.1 Candidatus Aminicenantota bacterium
ATTTCTGCTCTTCTATCGGGGGATGGGGCTTTCGGGGGACTGGGGCGTCCTCATCAGCGTGTTCCCCGTATCCTATCTAATAGGGCTCCTGTCCTTCTTCGCTCCGGGAGGACTTGGAATAAGGGAATTAACCCTGTCTTACTTCCTGTCAATGTATCTAGACCCCTCATCCGCTGCCGCCGTGGGAGTAATGTTCAGGCTTTTCACCACACTGGTGGAATTCATCCTGAGCGCAATCGCTTATGTGATGTATGTGGGGGATAGGTAACCAGGAGTTTTACATGAAGTCGAAACTCGCAGCCTGGAGGAGCACTTGGAGAAACTATATAATTGTCGACGCTTGAAGGATGTGTGGTATATTCGGCTTTGTGACAAAATCCGGAGCGACTTTCGAACCGGATAGGGTTTCGGAAAAGTTGAGGCACAGAGGACCCGATGATGAGGGCTGGGTTGTTGTAAATGTTGATGCAGGCAGATATCTGGAAGCCCGGGGTAAGGATACAATTGAGTATTACAAGCGTTTTCCCCATATAAAGGAGGTTTTGGACAGGGGAAATCTATATATGCTAAGCAGAAGGCTCAGCATATTGGACACAAGTCCTTCCGGGCATCAACCAATGAAATTCGGTAACCTTTTGCTTGTTTTTAATGGTGAGATATATAACTATCTGGAACTGCGCGAATCTCTCGAAGGTGAGGGGTATGTTTTTGAAACGGGGACCGACACGGAAGTTTTATTAAAGGCTTATCATAGATGGGGAAAGTCTTTTCTTGATAGATTAAATGGAATGTTCGCTTTCGCTATATATGATTTGAAAGCCCGAAAAATATTCCTGGCGCGGGATCGCTTTGGGAAGAAGCCAATTTATTATTTTCTATCTGGGAATCATTTTGCATTTGCTTCCGAAATAAAGGCTTTATTTGAACTTCCCGATATAAGAAGATCGTTTAATGAAATGGAAGTAATAAGGTATCTCATTTATGCAGAAAACGAAGTGGAGGAAAATACTATATTTGAAGGAATATTTCGACTTCCCCCATCCCATTATATGGAATTCGATCTAAATAAGTGGAATCTCCTAAAGAGAAGATATTACACGATAAAACTGTTAGAACAAGCCATTTCTTTTGACTCTGCAAAGGAGAAATTCCTTTCTTTACTTAAAGAGTCAATAGAGCTTCGATTCAGAAGTGATGTTAAAGTGGGAACTTCTCTGAGTGGGGGGCTCGATTCATCGTCTATAGTCTATCTTGCTTCTTCGTTGAAAACTGCTTCGAATAGTTACATGAGTTTCTCGGCTGTCCATCCGCACGCTCCGAAATTCGATGAAAGTAAATACATAGATATTGTTGTGAGGGATACGGGTGTAAAGAACTATAGAATAGCCCCGGATAAAGAATTTGTGCGGGAAAATCTGAGAAAATTCGTATATCATCAGGAAGAACCCGTGAGCACGCTCAGCCCCTTTTCTCAATTTGCGGTGTATAGCCTTCCAAGAAAGCAGGGGGTAATAGTACTGCTCGACGGTCAGGGAGGAGATGAAGGGCTGGCGGGATATCTGAGGTATGTCCCTTATTATTTGAGAGAACTTCTTTATTCATTAAAGTTTGTAAAATTCTTTAAGGAACTGATTGCCTTCAGGAATACGAATTTAAACTACAGGGAAATGTTTTTGCGTCTTGCGGGCATGGGATTACCGCAGTCCATGTTCTTTGTTCTTCGGGGAAGGCAGATTTTTAAAAGACTTCCTGACTACATTCCACCCCCGGGCAGGATCAGGGGAAATTTCCGTACATTAAGGGAAAAACTTCTCGTTGATATGGAGGAAAATATTCCTGTACTTTTAAGGTATGCTGATAAGAATTCGTCAGCCTTTTCCATAGAGGTCAGGAGTCCGTATCTCGATTATAGACTTGTGGAATTCATGCTGTCGCTTCCTTCGGCATTCAAGATACATAATGGATGGACGAAGTACATTGCAAGGAAGGCATTTGAACCATTTATGAACCATGAGATTGTTTACAGAAGAGACAAACTGGGTTTCCCCTTCCCGCAGGCCATGCTGGTTCCGGAGAGAGAATATTCTTCTGCTATCGTCGCTTCCCGAATTCTCAAAAGCATGAACATAAAACCGCCGGAGAATGTCAGGCATCCGCTGTTCTGGAGACTGTTGAATATCGCTTTGATTGAAGAAGTCTTCCAGTTGTAATTGTTGTTCAGGATACCCGGTTTTGGAGAATCCCTTCTATGATTTCTCTATATCTTTTTTCCACAGATTCCACTCCGGCATATCGAAGTATCCCTTTCTTGATATTTTCGGCGTTGAAAAAGCCTTTCTTCAGTTTATCGTATGCTTCCCTGATCGCTTTAGCGACAGATTCGGGAGTTTTTTCTTCAATTTGAACGGAATTGCTTTCGTTCAGGAAATCCCTTGGACCCCCTGAATCTGTCCATACCACAGGTTTTCCAAGAGCAAGGGCTTCTGCTATAGCGACACCGAATGTTTCATATTCGCTTGTGGAAACCAGTAAATCACTTTTGCATAGATTCCTGATAGTTTCATGGTGGTCTAAAGCCCCCAGATATTTGACATTTTCAGGAAACGGTTTGTAACTATCCGCGTTGCCCGATCCGATTAATATAAACTCTATGTCAGGGAGATTCTGTGCTGCTTTTATGAATAAATCGGGCCTTTTCCTTTCAACCAGACTGCCAATAAAAATGACCCGTTTCGCCAGGGGTGTTCTTCTCTCAGTGCATGCATTTGAAAAATCCCGGATTGGATTTGGAATTACTCCTTTTATTTGTACGCCTGTGCTTTTCTGCAGGATGTTTTTATGGAAAGTGCTTACGGCGTATATATTTTTGATGATTTTCGCGATGATTTTGAACATGGTTCGGTTGAACAGGCTTTCCTGTATATGCGTTGAGTGTTCTAAAATAAAGGCTGGAGTGATTTTCAAAAGTTCAAAGGGTAAATAGGCGATTCCGTGTGGAAGAGACATTTGAAGTACGCTAATATCGGGTCTATATTTAATTAGGTTAATGGTGATAAGGAGAAAGTGCATAATGATTGCCAAAGGCAGAAATATAAGTCCGACTTTCGGTTTATAGGGCATTTCGAAGGCTTCCACTTCTATACCTTCCCATTTGTATTTTCGGATACCGAACTTTCTGCCCCGGATAAGGGTCAGGACTTTTACACTTCCAGTGCGGGACAGTACCTTTGCGTGCTCATGATTAAATGTTGTCAGATAAGGCCTTTCTCTGTGGGGATAACTGTCTGTAATTACCAGTATTCTGGGCATTTTGCGGAAGATTAAGTTTAAAGGAATACTTTAAAATTGACCTTCGGTTTTGCAATGCTGAAAAGCGTGTTTATGCTATTCTCCGGTAATGTCTACGGACAGATCTTTTCCCTTTTAACCGGTCTGATCGTTATAAAGATGCTATCCATCGAAGATTATGGGGCATATACTATCTTCATAGGATTTATTAATATTCTTGCAACTCCGACATCCAGATTGTTTTCTATTGCAATTAAAAGATATGTTCCTATGTATAGAAAACAGGGAGAACAAAGCAAGATAAAAGGCCTGATTATTTCTGCTACCACATACGTCCTTATATTTTCTGTTAGTTTGATGATATTTCTTTCCCTGACTTCCGGGTGGATTTTTACGGATGTGCTTAAGATAGATCTTTCCTACAGGTATTTATTTTTCATATATGTTCTTGGAATCCCTGTTGTAACACTTCCGGCCGTTTTCTTCAATCTGCTTCTGGGATATGAGAAGTTCAGGGAATACACCCTGTCGGTCAATGTTTTACCCAGCAGTTCCCGCCTGATATACGTTCTTCTCTGGTGGATGTTCCTTCCCGCGAAAGCCGTCGGGGCCGTTACAAGTCTCATAGTAAAGAATGCGGTAAATCTCATATCGGCCATCTGGTATCTTAGGGAGGAACTTGAGGAGTTGAAATATGTAAAGCCCGTATTCCATCTGAAGGAATGGGTTTTCTTTTCTCTGCCCTATTCTCTCCGGTTCTTTATATCCTATCTTGCCCAGAACATAGGGGTCATATTGCTCGGGAATTTTCACAGGGTTACCGATGCAGGTATCTTCAGGGCATCTTCTTTTCTGGTCATGGCAGTTCAGGGGCTCACGATGGCTTTTTCCGGTGTGGTTCTGCCCCGGTTGTCCCGTGAGATAGGTGAGGGTTCTGGCAGGGAGATCGGTATTGTGAAAACGGCAACCTTTCAAAATGTGGCTATCACTTCTTCCATGATCATGGTGTTCGTTGTGGGGGGTGCTTATTTCCTTCGGATTCTTGGTCCCGAATATGTGAAGGGATTTCCGGTGCTGCTCATCATGTCCATAATGCTCCTTCTGGAGTCCTGGTCATATA
>JAMOUL010000006.1 GCA_027062035.1 Candidatus Aminicenantota bacterium
GAGAGGAGAAGTATCTTCAGAAATTAAAACGTGTAAGACAGATAGGCATACTTTTGAAATTTCAGGAGAAATTAAAGGAGATCGGATATGCTGGAAGATAAACTCCAGAAATTCCTCGAATCGAATCGTGAGATAGGAACGTTAATTCTTGCTGCCTCCGATGGTTTGCCCATAGCTTTTAAATCCAGAGAGAACGAGGAGATGGAGGAAGTGTCGGCGAAGGCTATGGCATTCTATAACAATGCTCTTTCCCTGGGATACAATGATATAAAGGAAATTCTGCTACACTGGGGGGATGACAGGTATGTTTATCTGACTCCTGTTCAGGAAGATGTGTTTCTTATCGCCATTTTCAGAAACAGTATCCCTGGTAAAACCATGTTTTATTTGAGGATACTTGCCTCTGAAATAAAAATTTAAACTTTAATTTGCCTCTCAAAATTCAGCTGGTAAAATAAGAGAAAGGAGGCTGTAGTGAAATTAGACGAGATTAAGGAACTTGTAGAGTTTGTGATGGGAAAGGATGTGGAAGAGTTTGAGCTGGAGGTGGAGGGTTTAAGGATTAAACTTGTCAAACCAAGACCCGAAATAAGGGTAGTAGAGGGTAATTTTACGCCTGCCCCCGTTCAGGCTGCTTCCTCTCAGACGGCCGAAGAAGCCGAAGCAAAGGTTAGCGAAAATGTGCACTACATAACCGCTCCCATGATAGGAACCTTTTATAGAGCTCCGGATCCGTCCTCTCCTCCCTTTGTAAAGGAAGGTGATCATGTTAGCAAAGGAGATGTCCTTTGCATAATAGAAGCCATGAAGTTGATGAACGAAGTGGAATCCGACGTTGACGGGACAATCAAGGAAATTCTGGTGGAAAATGCACAACCGGTGGAATACGGCCAGAAGCTTTTTGTAATAGTACCGGACTGATATGATTAAGAAACTACTTATAGCTAACAGAGGGGAAATTGCCCTCAGGATAATGGCTTCAGCCAAAGAACTGGGAATTAAGACGGTTATGGTTTACTCTGAGGCAGACAGAAACTCCATGCCTGTCCAGCTTGCCGACGAGGCCTATTGCATAGGGCCTGCAAAGCCAGGAGATAGTTATCTTAACATTCCTGCAATAATGACGGCAGCCGAACTTTCAGGAGCCGATGCAATCCATCCGGGCTACGGATTCCTGGCAGAGAATCCCAGGTTTGCTGAAATCGTTGAAGCTTCGGGCCTTGTCTTTGTAGGCCCTTCCCCGGAACACATTAAACTTATGGGAAACAAGCAGGAAGCAAGGCGAACCATGGAGTCGCTGGGCGTTCCTATCCTTCCAGGAAGTAATGGAGTGATAAAGCGGATAGGTGAAGCAAGAAGAATAGCAGAGAAGATAGGTTATCCTATAATACTGAAGGCTGTAGCAGGTGGTGGTGGCAGGGGAATGAGAATTATCAACACTTCTGCCGAGCTGGAAGAAAACTTTAATACTGCTCAGAGAGAAGCCTATATGGCCTTTGGCTCTCCGGACCTCTATATTGAAAAATACATAGAGAACGCTCATCATGTGGAAATACAGGTGATAGGAGATGGTAAGAGGGCAATATCTATCGGAGACAGGGAATGCAGCATGCAAAGACGGCATCAGAAGATAGTCGAAGAAGCCCCTTCTCCGTTTATTTCAGAGGAAACCAGACAGAAGATGATGGATGTTGTAGAGAAGGCGGCAACTGCATTAAAGCTTCGTAGCCTTACCACCTTTGAGTTTCTGGTGGATTCAGAGGAGAATTTCTATTTCATAGAGGCCAATACACGTATCCAGGTAGAACATCCTGTTACAGAACTGGTGACCTGGCTCGATCTCGTTAAGGAACAGCTGCTTATTTCCTCAGGAAAGAGGCTTTCCTTTAAGAAGGAGGACGTAAAACGGGTTGGACATGCGATAGAGGCGCGAATTAATGCTGAGGATCCCAGAACCTATTCTCCCTCTCCTGGTAAGATACATTTTCTTTTCCTGCCCGGCGGCAATGGAATAAGGGTGGATACAGCAGTATTTCAGGGATATGAGATACCTCCCTTTTATGATTCCATGATTGCAAAGGTGATTGCCTATGGTAGAACCAGAGATGAAGCGTTGAAAAAACTCGAAATCGCACTAAAACACACATCCATTGTTGGGGTAAAAACCAACCTTCCATTGCTTCTCAAGCTTTTCGAATCTCCGAAGTTTAAGAGCGGAAATTACACAACGAGATTTCTGGAGGAGGAGTTTAACTGGTGAAAAGGCTGACGGTCTTTCTACTCTTTGTTATCTTCACGTTGGCCCAGAATCCAGCTACACTCGTTGATAAATGTTCTTATGATGTGGAATCCTTTATCCTTTCCCGGGACATTTTTCCAAGGATTGCCATAGGTTCAATAAAGAATCATTCTCTGAGGGGAAAAAATTTTATAGAGAATCTTTATGAACTATTTCTTTCCCGGTTTTCAGATTACATGATTGCTTCTGAAGGGGTTATAGGATTTGATTCTACAGGTGGCTTTTTTTCTCCCCCACCTGGATATGATTTCCTTCTCAGAATTACCTATCAGGAAATAGGGGGAGAAGCACATATATCTATACGGATTTATTCAAAGGATGGAAAATTAAAGGATTTTATATCCTGCAGTTCTCCCCTTAACGAATTTGCCTATAGAGAGTTCGAGATAAAGGAGGGGTCGGGAAAGAAACCCCTGCTTTTATGGGAGGCTGAGGTTGAAGGACATCCTCTTGCTGTGCAAAGGGAAGGGGAAAATATACTTCTCCTCTATCCTGACAGACTTGTAACCTACAGAAAGAGAGGCGGTTTTCTTGTACGAAGGGTGACGAAAAAGCTTTCCTGGCCAAAGCCCTATTATCCTTCCCTTGATATACGAGGGATAATCTCATCTATAACATTGGGAAATTCCCGTTATATCGCTCTTGGAATTTCAACCTCGGCGAATTACCTTTATCTTGACGCTTCGGATTTATCCATAGCCGGAGAACTTCCCTGGATTCCAATTGGAGAGCAGGGAGAGAAAGTGTTCCTGGGTAAGTTTTCCGCGGGGAAAAACTATTTCAGACCCGAGCTCGGGGTAAAAGAAAATCCTGAGTCCCTTGAGGACCTTACTTCAGTCCAGGTGCTGTATTTCCTGCCTTTTTATGATTTTTGTGTTCTTGAAAACATGCTTAATGTGATAGACATTAAAGGAAAAAGGAGAGTGTTCAAGGACGGAGAAGAGGTACCGACTCCCGATGAAAGGATGGGGGATGAGATTGAGTGCTGGAACAGTTTTCTTTTTTACTCAGGTTTCGGAAAGAAGGAGAAATTATCCTTCAGGGATTTCCAGGACTTTGATAATAGCGGAGAGGTGGGCATTTCTGGCAAAATTATTAATATGACTTCAGAAAACGACGGGAGTGTGATTATCCTTGTTGAGGAAAATGGAAGATTCTGGGTAAAGGAGTTCAAAATAGAATGAGAAGAGTTTTTATAATTTTTCTTCTTTTGTCCTTTTTGTATCCCTATACACGACCAAGATATGGGGGAGAACTCAGACTGGAACTAATAGAGGGTGGTAATAACCTATCATGGGATTATTTAATATATAAGAGCCTTCTGTATTCCAATATATTTTTTCTCGATAAGAAGGGAAAGCCTAATAGTTTTATATTTTCGCACTGGTACGAAGAGGAAGGAAAATGGCATTTTAAATTGAAGGATGGTCTGCTATATAGCGATTCTTCCCCTGTTCTTCCTCAGGATGTGGCAAATTCCATAGCAAATTTCATAAGGGGAGACTTGCCGGGAAGCATTTCTCTTTCCAGATATGTTGTTTCTGTTGGGGTTAAGCCTCCGGATGAGGTCGTTATAGAGACATCCAGTTCCGTTAATCTTCCTCTCTTGCTTTCCACACCTTATTTGTTTCTGGAGAAACCAGGCAAGTTTTCAGGTCCCTTTTATCCTTCAGGTGAGGTTTTAAAGGCCAATACATTTTTCTTTGCAGGAAGACCTTTCCTGGATAGCATAAGGATTGTGTCTCCTCCTGAGGAATTCGATCTGGGAAAGGTTGAGGAACTGGGAAAGGTAGGAGTTGATTCCAGAACTTATATAGTTTATCTCATTGTCTCTCCCAGATACTGGAGAAAGCTTTCCAGAAGGGCGATCTTTACGTTCCTTTCCTCGCTTCCGTGGGAAAAGAAGGCCGATTCGTATCTTCCTCCATCCCTCTCCCAGTTTTCCCTTGATTTTCCGGTGGTCAGAATGTCCAGGTTGCGTTCCCTTATAAGGAAAAAGCTAATAATAGCTCTTCCCCCATTATTTTCTTCTCTAATGCAGGAGATTGAAACCCTGGCCGAGACCAACAGGATAAAG
>JAMOUL010000007.1 GCA_027062035.1 Candidatus Aminicenantota bacterium
TTGGAATGAAGATGCTGAGAGAGGAGTAAATAAGGGGAGGGAGCCCTTCAGAAGGGCCCCCTCCTGCGAACAACTTAGCTCTTCCGCCGTTTGACCATCAGGCCAACGGCGAAGAGGCCCGCCCCCAAAAGAAGAATTGATGCCGGTTCCGGCGTATAGGCAATTACTTCACCATAATCGTTCCCACATTCCATGGTCCAATGAATTTTGACTTTAGAAAAATTTCCAAGCAGGTCTAAAGGAATACCAATTTCGATAAAGTAGCGAGAAAAATCATGTTCCGGATCATCTACATAAGCCAAAGTTCCCCTCCCTATCAAAGAACCACTTTCAAGTCGCCAGGGATCAGCTTCTTTTCGGAGACTTTTTTTAACAGAAGAGACTTCATATAAAGAACCTAACACTAGATCTCTTGTCTCACGACCATCAATATAATTTGAAATTATAAAAGCGTAATCCCAGTAACCATTTCCATCTATATCTAAAAAAATATCGCCAGCATCATGCCAATAGTTATATCCGTATCCTTGTTGTGGGAAACCTGTAGCAATTCCGACATATAAATTATCATTATCAAAAGTGGCTAGAATAGCCTCTACATCATATTTCTGGCCACCATAACCAGGGCCAACATAACCACCACCACCCACCCAATCTTCCTGCCAAACAAAAACACCTGGTACCTCAGGATCCCAATTATTATAATTCTCCCCAAAATCACTCGTATTGAGTCTCCAGTCCGAAAAATTTCCATCGACCCTAATAGTAATCCCCTGAACTGCAGAAAATAGTACTAATATAGAAAGAAGAGCCAAAAAAATTGATCTCATTTTAAAATGCCTCCAACATCAATTATCAGATTATAATGCAATATTTAAACCAAAATCTAAAGGACAGAAATTTCTAGCCTTTCAAACTTTAAAGGGTAAAATTTTTCTCTACCAGAAGAGCTTCAGGCGGATCTTTTTAAGCTCCTTGAGGGTTACGAGGGGCAGGTAATTTGAAATCCCAACTCGGGAGGCCAGTTCTTCCACGGTTTTCAGGGCCTCTTCCGGCTC
>JAMOUL010000008.1 GCA_027062035.1 Candidatus Aminicenantota bacterium
GGAGGGCTTTTTCAAACTCCTCTGTGGTACACGGAACAAGGATAGGTTCAACCCCCGACTTTACGGCTCTTTCTACAACCGCCTGGCGGTCCTGGTCAAATCTGCTGTCGAGTAAATGGGCGTGGGAATCAGGGACCTTCATTCTATTCCGAACTTTCTCTTTGCCTCCTCACTCATCATGGATGGATTCCACGGTGGATCAAATACAAGCTCAACTTCCACGTTATTAACACCTTCTATCTGAGAGACGCCATGCTGAACTTCAGAGACAAACCGCTGTTGCAGGGGACAACCCACTGCGGTAAGGGTCATTTTAATGTGAACGTTTCCCCCTTCCTGTATATCTATGCTGTAGATCAGGCCAAGATCGTAAAGACTCAAACCCACCTCTGGATCGATTATGGTCTTTAACTTTTCAATTATTTTTTTCTCCAGGTCTTCCATTATTTCTTCCTCCTTTTTGTTTTTTTCTTTTCCTCAGACTTCAGAAACTTACGGGCTTTAAAGGCCCACTTGCTGTGGGGAAAGTCCGTAATTACCTTGGAAAGGAAGGCCCTTCCCTCATCGGTTTTCCCGAGCATGTATGCGCTTACCCCATATTTATAGTAAACCTCACTTATTCTGCTAAAATTCGGGAATTTTTTCATTATTTCGTCGTATCTCCAGTAAGCGCCCAGCCATTTTTTTACCTTGAAATAAAAATTGGCGATTCCGAGAAGATGGGTAGCATATCTTTCTTCACACTCTTTGAGACGTTTCCTGGCTATGGTTGCTTCTTCACTATCCGGATATTTCTTTATAACCTTCTTAAACTCCCTTATTGCCTCAAGGGTTGGAGTCTGGTCACGGCCGGGCTTTCTCATCTGCCTGTAGTAACACATTCCCATCATCAACTGAGCATACGCCGCCTTCGGATGATAGGGATAAACAGAGACAAATTCCCTGTACTCATTATAAGCAAGAGTAAGGGAGGCTATGTCTCCCTTTTTAAAAAAGGCATCGGCAATTCCTATTTTTGCCCTTGGAGCATATTTGCTTTTTGGATACTTTTCTATAAGGGCGGAAAAGACCAGCCTGGCCTTATCATATTTTTTCTTCTTCAAAAGTTTTAATCCTATTTCATAAATCTGCTTTGCCGACGATCCCGGCGGATAAAGCAATGTCTTCTTCTTTCCACAAAAAGATAGAATTAATAAACTAAGAATTGCTACTGTAAATAGTTTTAATCCAGTTCCATTCTTCTTCAATTCCTTCCTCCATAGATTTTTTGGGTTCGTATCCCAGATCTTTGTGTGCCTTTTCTATGGAAGCCAGAGTTTTACGAACATCTCCCCTGGCAACGTCAAGGCGTTTAATCTTTATTTTTCTACCTGCAATTTTTTCTATCATCTTCAAAGCCTCTGCAAGAGTAATCTCCCTTGAAGAACCGAGATTGTATATTTCTCCTGGCTTTCCCCTGTCTGCTGCAAGAATAATTCCCTGAACCGTATCATCTACATGGGTAAAATCCCTTACCTGGCTTCCGTCTCCGTACATGGGAAACTCTTCCCCCAGAAGCGCAGCTTTCATGGCCTTATGAAATGCCATATCAGGACGCTGCCTCCTTCCGAAAACCGTAAAGAACCTCAAACTTACTGCCGGTACACCATAATTACCTGAATAGAGAATGGCAAGGTTTTCCGCTGCAAGCTTGGTTACTCCATAGGGGGAAAAGGGTCTGGTAATGGAGTCCTCCTTCAGGGGAAAATTATTGCTCTGCCCATACACGGAAGAACTGGAGGCAAAAATGAGTTTCGTAATTCTTATCTCTCTCAGTCTTTCAAGCAGCCTCTGGGTAGCCAGTATATTGTCCCTTATATAATAATCGAATTCCCTTCCCCAGCTCTTTCTAACCCCGGGCTGTGCCGCAAGATGAAACACATAATCCCCTTCTTTTAAAAGGTGAAGGAAGAAAGGGATAGATCTTCTTCTATAAACGTGAATCTTTCATTTTTAAGACAGGCCTCAAGGTTCCTTCTCTTTATGGAAGGGTCATAATAATCACGGAAACAATCCACCCCAACGACTTCCCAGCCATCTCCAAGCAACCGCTCGCAAAGAATTGAACCTATAAAACCAGCTACACCGGTTATGATTGCTCTCATTTAGATGCCTCTTTAAGGGCGAGGAGATTTTCCAGTGGATTTCCCTCGAAAACCGCGCTCCCTGCAACAGCAACATCAGTTCCAGCTTCAAAGATCTTCTTTATGTTTTCCCTTTTTATTCCGCCATCAACCTCAATTAGAAAATCATAACCTCCCTTTTCCCTCATTTCCTTTAAACTGTTTATTTTCTTCAGTCCCTCAGAGATGAACTTCTGTCCTCCAAAGCCGGGATTTACTGTAAGGAGAAGCACAAAATCAACGTAGGGAAGCGCAGGCTCCAGTAAGCACAGTGAGGTTGTGGGATTCAGAGCAAGCCCGGCCTTCCTGCCCGCTTCCTTTATTTTCATAAGGTAACGATGGTGGTGAGGATTCGCCTCAATGTGAAAAGAAATCCAGTCAGAGCCCGCATCCAGGTACCAATCTATCATAATCTCTGGCCTGTCAACCATAAGATGGACGTCAAGAGTTAAAGAAGGGAATCTTTTCTTTAAAGCCCTAACGAAGTGAGGGCCGAAGGTTAAATTTGGAACGAAATGTCCATCCATTATGTCTATGTGAAGGATGGAAGCATCCTTTTCTATCAAATGAACCTGTTCCTCAAGGAGTAATGGGTCTGCAGATAAAATAGACGGTGCTATTTCTCTCATCTTGTCACCTTGAAGGATATTATCTGACTTCTGGTTATTTTATAGCCTGGAAACGGGAGTTGTTTAACTATTATACCCGGTTCCCATCCAGGATATTTTATGAATTCAGGGGTGGCTACTTTAAATCCCATATCCTTGAGATAAATTTGTACGGTGCTAAATTCCTTTCCAATAAAATCTGGCATTACAAAAGCCTCTTCATACGGCTCAGAAACCAGCAGGTCTATATAACTATCCCTGGTTGTCTTGGTTCCAGGGGGAGGAACCTGAGCAATTACCGTAGAAGGTTCGCTGGTGGGACTGAATATCTGGGTAAGAACTCCAAGATGAAGTCCCATATCCTGAATTTCAAGTCTCACTTCTTCAAGTTTCTTCCCGGTAAAATCAGGTATATCTATCTCTCCTCCGCCTTTGCATATTACAACCTGGATCTCTCCTCCCTTTTTTATCTCAAACCCTGGATAGGGATTCTGGGAGATTACGGTGCCCGGCGTAATACCCTCCTCTTCACGGGAAGCTATAACCTTTACCACAAGACCGTATCTGGAAGCTTCCTTTTCAGCCTGCTGTACCGGAAGTCCTGTGAGTTTTGGCACATAAACTTTGCCTCCTCTTATAGCTATTGCAAAGGTAATAAGAGCCGATGCAGTGGCAAAGGAAAAGAAAATCAGCGTGTAGCCCATGAAGTTAAGAATTTTTCTACCAATACTCATTGGGGTATATTTTACCAATTTTTCCTGATAAAATATAGTAGATGGAGTTCAAGAACAAAACCTCACCTCTTTTTGACCTTCCTGAAGACGAAATACCCCCTACCGATGAACTTCCATCAGCAGAAGCTTCCCTTGCAAAAAGGGCACTGGCATTTCTTATAGATTTTATAATTTTATCGATTTTTATTGCATTACCCTTTTTAATACTCCATCCAGAAACAAATATATATTCTCTTCTTTTTTCTTTATTACTGTATTCATTTATTGTCATTTTCGCCTACCATTTCCTTTTTTATCTCTTCCTGGGAAGAACAATTGGAGATATGATAGCTGGAATAAGGCTTTATAAAGATAAATTTACCCTGTCCCAGGCATTTCTTTTCTGTTTTGTAAAAACCATTTTTACCATTATTCCAATGAATCTCATTTTTCCCTTCATCCTGGAACAAAATCTTACAGGTGAACAGTTTATGTTCGGAAGGGTTTATCAGGAAGATTAATATCTTAGCTTCTTCTAAAATAATTTCATTTTACCCCTTGACATTCTATATATTGTGTTATATATTCTAATAGCCACAATATTTAGAAGGAGGAGAGATGAGTGTTGAGGGTTTCAGCGATAATGCCATGAAGATTTTAAGGGCAAGGTATTTTATGAAGGACGAAAACGGAGAACTTGCCGAAACGAAACCTTCCCAGCTATTCAACCGCGTTGCAACCTACATAGCAGGAGCTGAAAAAACGGATAGGGCCAGGAATTACTGGAAGAAGAGATTCTTCGAAGTTATGATGAACAGGGAATTCATTCCCAACAGTCCTACCCTTACAGGTGCAGGAAGGGATATGTGCTTAAGCGCCTGTTTT
>JAMOUL010000009.1 GCA_027062035.1 Candidatus Aminicenantota bacterium
GCTTTTTGCGGTGTTACCCCTGGCAAGGGGAAGTTTTGATAATCTTTCTATCTCCGCTGGCCGTTGTTTTGTCATCCATCCCCACGCATATCCTTCAAGAAGTATAATTTTGTCTGTGTATTTTTCAGGATTTTCTCCTATTTCCTTAAGGGTTGCTTTAAGGGGCGCTTCCAGAACTATTTTTTTATTCAGGATGGATTTATTGCCAGCTCTATCAGTTACTGCAATTCTTATGTTGTTTGTTCCTTTTTGTAGTTGTATTGTGAATTTTTCTCCGGAGCGGTATTTTTTTCCGTTTACTTCAACTGAAGGTTCCTGGATACCCGATGTGAAACACATATCGTGCGAATAGGCTCTAACATTTACAGGGGAGAGGAAGGCCTTTTCCTTGTAGAGTGGGGAGATCTTTAGGTTGGCAGAGGGAGGTGTTCTGTCAGTCAGGTATCCTGCCCATATGGAATTTCCTTCACGGAATATGAAAAACTCAGCATCAAAACAGGTGGAAAGGCTGGAAATTGTGTCGAGCCTTCTTCCATCAGTTATCAGAGGTTGGTATTTTTTATCCCTTAGGTCATAGACGTAAAGCGAGGATGGTCTGTTTTTCATTCTTGTCATGAAAAATAACCTGTTTCCAGATGGCGTAAGGTACAGGATTCTGAAATCTTTTCCGGGTATATCGAAGGAGGCTGTGATAGTTTTGTTCTTGAGACTGTAAAATAGTACCTTTCGCTCGGGAGAGGTATATACAAGTGTTGAGCCATTAAATCCATAACCAGAGTTTATAAGTGCATTTGGTATGCGAACCTTTAAATCGGGAGTTTTTACGTAAATTGCTCGCTCAGGTGTGGTGGCGTCCTCGTCCTTGAGGATGGTGTAAGCTATGGAACCGTCCATTCCTATTCCCAGAACATGGTCAACTTTTTCAATGGGGGAAGAAAGTTTTCCTGTTTTGAGGTCATAAATGAAGAAACCTCCAAAATGAAGTCCATATTCCGGTCTGAACCAGAGGTATAATTTATCCTTTACCCAGGCTCCTCCTTCAAAGTCGAAATTGCTATATACCAGGGAGAAATAGGTTTCTGCGAATTCGGGGTCTGATTTCATTATGTTTTTTGCCCTCTTTATAGGAGCAATTCCTGGAAAGTGAAGTTTATCCAGCACCTTTACCAGTTTATGTTCTCCTGTTTTAAGGTCGAAAAGTACAAGGTTGTATTCCTTTTTCGGTCTATTCGCATACCCGATGACAATTTTTTTGCCATCAGGAGAAGGTATAACCAACCCATAAGCATTGCGGTTATCCCATCCGATATCCTGTCTGAGGTTCTTGTAAGTGCGCAAAAGTTTAAAATCCGGGTCATATAACTCCAGATTGTCGTTCTTTAAAACGAGTATCCTTCCTCCGGGAAGGAGAACAATTTTATTCCCTGTAAGTGGGGTTTTAAAGGTTAAAAAAACTGATCCCGGTTGAGGATTTATTTGAAAGCCCGGCTTCTCGTACCAGATTTTATCCGAATATTTAACCAGAGCAAGAGCTGGAGTAACCAGCATCAGAAGAAATATCAAAATTTTTTTCATTGTGACCTCCTCCTTTTCTTTTCCAGAACAGAATTTTAATATAAAATAAACTCCCATGAAAGAAAACAAAAAGGTGGTTATTTTCGCTCTTTTTGCCAATCTTGCCATAGCACTTTCGAAGCTTTTTGTTTATTTCATAACCCGGTCGTCTTCCATGTTTTCGGAGGCCATACATTCCTTTGCTGATACCGGAAATCAGATTTTGCTTTTGATAGGGATAAAGAGAAGCCTGAAAGGGGAGGATGAACTTCATCCCTTCGGTTATTCCAAGGAAAAATTTTTCTGGGCCTTTGTTGTGGCCATTCAACTATTTGCACTGGGAGGACTGTATTCCCTTTATGAGGGTATTCACAAGATAACCCATCTTCATTCACTAAAACACTACTGGCTCGCTGTCGCTTTGCTTATTTTTGCCATTTTTGCAGAGGGAGTTTCCTTTATAAAGGCAAAAAGGGCTGTTGACCGGAGAAGGGGAAATACTCCTACCTTTACTTTTCTCAAGAGAAATTATGACGCTGAAATTACGGTTGTATTTCTCGAGGATCTTGCAGCAATTACAGGTCTTTCCATTGCTCTTGTAGCTGTGATTCTTTCCTGGATCACTGGTAATCCGGTATTTGATGGTTTTGGTTCTGTCTTTATAGGAATAATACTGATAATAGTTGCCTATCTTCTGGGGGCTAAAATGAAGTCCCTGATGATAGGGGAAGCGGCCCCTGAGGAGATTATAGCCTTTATAAAGGATGCTTTTTCAGAATTTGACCATGTGGACAGGGTAATTTATTTTAAATCAATGGTTCTCGGTTCCGATTCCATTCTTCTGGCCGGTAAGGTGGCCTTTAAGGAAGGAACTCGCCTGGAAGAGATAAGTTCCACCATCGATAGGGTAGAGGAGAAGGTAAGAAGTAGATTTCCTCAGGTAAAAAGAATTTACGTAGAACCGGACATATATAAAGTAAATGGGTGACCGGAAGATTCCGGCCACCGAATATATATTACTGACTGCCGCACTTGGACCAACCGCAATTGGGGCAGGTTGGGCATTTTTCATCAGGAAGAGGCCATCCACAAACAGGACATTTTTCCACTGTGATGTCCTTTTCCGAATAATCTATCTCTGCCTCACCAAGAATCCTTTCAAGCACTTTGGCTATAGCATCAGGAATTGATTGGACCATCTGTCCATTGTAGAAAATGGGTTCCGAGCCTCCAATTCCCTTGAGTTGTTCTATTATGAGCTTGGGGTCTATTCCGGAACGCAGGCAAAGGGAAATAAGCCTTCCTATTGCTTCGGCATCCGCCATTGTGGAGTAACCGCTTTTTCCTATCTGGGCGAATACCTCGAAGGGTTTTCCATCCATGAAGGATATGGTAACGTATAAAGTACCAAAGCCGGTCTTTATCTTGTCTGTGCGGGAAGGAAGTGTATCCGGTCTTTCCGCAGGTCTGAGTTTCTTTTCCTGACCGGCCCTTTCAAGGACCTGTTCCGCCCTGCATCCATCCCTGTAAACTGTAATTCCCTTGGTTCCCAGTTCATAGGCAAGAAGATAAGCTTTCTTGATGTCATCTACAGTGGCTTCATTGGGGAAGTTGATTGTCTTGGATACGGCATTATCCACGTACTTCTGGAAGGCTGCCTGCATCCTTATGTGCCATTCGGGTTCTATCTCATGGGCGGTTACAAAATGAGGTGGAATGGGATCATCAGGATGTTCATCTCTCCATTCCTTGTAAAGGGGATGAATGTCCACCAGCTTTCCGTCAAGTATGTTTGAGACAAGTTCAAAGGCGAACACAGGTTCTATTGAGGAACTGGTACCGGCTATCCTTGAAATTGTACCTGTAGGGGCGATGGTGAGCACTGTGGCATTTCTTCTCTTTTCGCCTTTAAAGATGGAATTTTCTATATTCGGGAAATTTCCCCTTTCTTCGGCCAGAAGCCTTGTCTGTTCCTCGGCCTTTTCCCTCATGAACTTAGCTATCTTTTCAGCAAATTCCAGGGCTTCTTCTGTGTCGTACTTTATTCCCATAAGCAGAAATAGATCTGCGAGTCCCATGACTCCAAGGCCGATTCTTCTGTTCAGTTTGGTAGTTTCTTCGATCTGTTTCAGGGGGAACTTGTTGACGTCAATTACGTTATCAAGGAATCGTACCCCTGTTTCTATCACGTAGGCAAAGCGGTCCCAGTCAAACTCCTTCTTCTTTCTGTCGTATAGCTGCGCAAGGTTTATTGAACCCAGGTTACAGCTTTCCCAATCGTGAAGTGGCTGCTCACCACAGGGGTTTGTTGCCCTTATAGGACCCCATGGTCTTGTGGGATTCAGTTCGTTTATCCTGTCGATAAATACGAGTCCCGGGTCTCCTATTGCCCATGCAGACTCCACTATCATATCGAATATTTCAGATGCCTTTCTTTTTCCCACCACCTCACCGGTATGGGGGGCTATAAGTTCATATTCTTCATCCTCCTGGAGGGCTTTCCAGAACTTTTCTGTTATTGCCACAGAGATATTAAAATTGGTAAGACTTTTTCCGTCTCTTTTGGTTCTAATAAACTCTTCGATGTCAGGATGATCCACCCTGAGGATCCCCATATTGGCTCCTCTTCTCACCCCTCCCTGTTTTACTTCCTCTGTGGCTGCATCAATAATTTTCATAAAAGAAACAGGACCAGAGGCTACCCCCCTTGTCTTTTTAACCATTGAGCCCTTGGGTCTTATCCTGGAAAAATCAAATCCGGTTCCACCCCCCTCTTTGTGGACCATCGCGGTATACTTTACA
>JAMOUL010000010.1 GCA_027062035.1 Candidatus Aminicenantota bacterium
GGGAAAGATTCCGGTAGATGTGAAAGAACTTGGAATAGACCTGCTATCCCTGTCCGCTCATAAATTTTACGGTCCAAAGGGTGTCGGTGCCCTATACATAAGGAGAGGTGTAAGGATTCATCCCCTTATCCATGGAGGAGGTCAGGAAAAGGGTAAAAGGGCTGGTACTGAAAATGTGGCAGGAATTGCAGGAACCGGCAAAGCCGCAGAAATAGCCATGCTGGAAATGAAGGAAGAAGAAAAAAGTATAAGACCTCTCAGAGACAGACTGGAGAAAGAACTTATTAAAAGGATTCCTGAAGTAATTGTAAACGGACATCCGGAAAAAAGGCTCTATAACACCCTCAATATCTGCATCAAACACATCGAAGGAGAAGGGATGCTCGCACTTCTTGACTTTAATGGAATCAGTGCATCATCCGGGTCTGCCTGCACTTCGGGCTCCCTCGAACCCTCCCATGTCCTTCTGGCAATAGGCCTTCCCCACGAAATCGCCCATGGCAGTTTGCGCTTCAGTTTTGGAAAGTATAATACAGAAGAGGATGTGGATAGGGTCATAGAGGTACTTCCTGGAATAGTCGAAAGGCTGAGAGCGATGTCCCCCTTCTGGAGAGAAAAGCATGGACATTAAAAGGGAAATTCTAAGATTAAAAAGGGAAAGAAACGCAATTATTTTAGCCCATAATTACCAGAGACCTGAGGTCCAGGATGTAGCTGATTTTGTGGGCGACTCTCTTGAGCTCGCAATCAAGGCTTCCAGGACAGAGGCGAATATAATAGTCTTTGCAGGTGTCAGGTTCATGGCAGAAACAGCAAAAATTCTATCCCCTGAAAGGACTGTGTTACTCCCGAACTACAGAGCAGGCTGTCCCATGGCTGACATGGTAACCCCTGAGGATGTAAGGGAACTTAGAAAAAAATATCCTGAAGCTGCCTTTGTTGCCTATGTAAATACAACAGCTGAAGTCAAGGCAGAAATAGATATTTGCTGTACCTCAGCAAACGCGGTAAAGATTGTAGAAAGCCTGCCGCAAAAGCAGGTCGTTTTTCTTCCCGATAGAAACCTTGCCCACTGGGTATCCACACAGGTGAAGGACAGGGAAATAATTCCCTTTGATGGGTACTGCTATGTTCATAACGGTTTCACGTTAAAGGACCTGCTAAAGGCAAGAAAGGAACATCCGGAGGCAGAGGTACTTGCCCATCCGGAATCACCACCTGAAGTGGTGGAAAACGCAGATTTTGTTCTTTCTACCTCAGGAATGATAAGACATGCAAAAAGGTCTCGGGCTCGAGAGTTCATCATATTCACCGAGTTTGGCCTTTCTTATAGGTTGAAAAAGGAAAATCCAGAAAAGGAATTCTATTCCCCCGGACCTCCTCGCTTCTGTGGAAATATGAAATTGACAACAATTGACGATGTACATAATTCCCTCTTAAACCTGCAGCATGAAATTGTACTGAGCCAGGATATTATGGAAAGGGCCAGAGAGTCCCTGGAAAAAATGGTGGAGGTAATCTGAAATGACCATCCTTAACCCGATTTACTCCGTGCTCAGGGAATCATGGACCCTGCTCATGGATGTCGCTCCATTTCTCCTTCTGGGGTTCGGAATAGCGGGACTTCTCCATTCTTTCCTTGGGGGAAACTTCATCCGCAGGCACCTTGGAAAGGGACGGTTTTCCTCTGTTCTAAAATCCGTGTTCTTCGGGATACCATTACCGGTATGTTCCTGCGGAGTTATCCCTATTGCAGCTTCTCTAAAAAGGGAGGGAGCAAAAAAGTCCTCAGTTCTTGCTTTCCTGTATGCGACTCCAACAACAGGAGTGGATTCCATCCTGGCGACCTACGCCTTCCTCGGTATAATCTTTGCCATATTCAGACCGGCAGCAGCACTGGTTGGCGGGCTTCTTATCGGAGCCGCTGCCCTTAAAATGGAAAAGGGAGAAGGGGTAATAAGCGAAAAACCAGGTGGTGCCACCAGCAACAGAAAAAATCTCGGAGAAGCATTAAAATATGGCTTTCTGTATCTCCCGAAAGAGATCGGGAAGTGGATAATCATAGGAGTCCTCATTGGAGGTGTCATAACAGCGATAGTCCCTGAGAGCTTGTTCACCGCATACCTTTCCAGACCCTATATTTCATATCCCCTGATGCTCGCTATTTCAATTCCCATATACGTCTGTGCCACAGGCTCAATCCCCATAGCCGCTGCACTCATATGGAAGGGACTTACTCCAGGTGCTGCGCTCGCTTTTCTGATAGCAGGTCCAGCCACCAATGCCATAACAATAACCTTTGTTCTGAAGGACCTTGGCAAAAAGTTCGCTGCCCTGTATATAACAGGTATAGCTGTAACTGCTACGGCCTTCGGGCTATTCTTTGATTTCATATGGAAAATGGCGGGGGAAAATTCTTCCATTTTGATGGGGGGAGGAAAATATATACCTGCCTATTTAAAAATGGCATCATCCATTATTTTAATAGCTTTGCTATTAGCATCGAGGATAAAACCAGGAAAAATAAAGGAGGAAGAAAAAATGAAAATTAAATTCAGGGTGCCCGGTATGACCTGTACAGGTTGTGTGGAGACCATTAAGGATAGTATAAGCAACCTCAATGGGGTGAAGGACATTGTAATTAACCTTAAATCGAAGGAAGTTCTGGTAGATACAGACCTTTCCCCTGAAGAGATAGAAAAGGCAATAGTAGAAGCAGGGTATACAGTGGAGGAAAAGGAGGTTCTTTAGATGAAAAGATTCCAGACAATTGCAAAATTCCATTTGCCTTCAAAACAGCTACGGAGTTTTATAAACAACCCGGACTACATGACAGATGTATTTGCCTTTGTAAAGGAATACGATAAGGAGAAGGGAGAGTTTAAACTCCAGGGCGTTTCAAAGTTGTTATTTGGTTCTTCCCGTGCGACCGTCGCAATTCTGACAGAGGAAAACAAAACCATATACACAATAAAGGGCAAAACCCTGGTTCTATACATTTATTTCTTCTTTGAGGACGCTTTAAGGATTGAATTTATCGGAGAAGGCAGGGGCATTGCTGGAAAGGTCTCCGAGTTTCTCTTCAAAACCAATTTTGAAAAATACATAAAATATGCAGCAAAAAAACTGCGGGAATACGCAGGATGCTAAAAGGAGGAAAAAATGCTTGATTATAGCGAGAAGGTAATAGAGGAATTTATGAACCCCAAAAACATGGGGAAAATTGAGGATGCAGACGGCATCGGTAAGGTAGGAAATCCGGTATGCGGAGATGTTATGTGGATATATATAAAGGTAAAGGACAACCGTATAGTGGATATCAAATTTCAGACCTTTGGATGCGTTGCTGCCATCGCCACTTCATCCAAGGTAACCCAGCTGGTAATGGGAAAAACAGTGGAAGAAGCCCTTAAAATAACAAACAAAGCGGTGGCTGAAGCACTGGATGGTCTTCCACCAATAAAGATGCACTGCTCCCTTCTGGCTGAAGAAGGGATAAAGGCAGCCATAGAGGACTATATAAAAAAACATAAAAAAGGAGGAAAAAAATGATGAGAAAACTTCTGATCACCCTGGTTGCAGTTGCAGGGATATTCTTTCTATTGATGACCCCCCATTCCCATGCCACGGCCCTTCCTGAAAAATGTTTTGATATTCAGCTTAAAACCCTTGATGGTACAGTTCACAAATTATCTGAGTTCAAAGGAAAGCCCACAATTCTGGTTTTCTGGGCAAGCTGGTGTCCTCATTGTAGAAAGGAAATGCCCCAGCTGAAAAAACTTTATCAGGAGGAAGGCGGAGATATCAATATTGTGGCAGTTGCAATGGATAAGGACATGGATAGACTTAAGAACTATCTCGAAGAATTGAAGCCAGAGTTTCCGGTTTTCACCAGAAACGAGGAACTTCCAGAATGCCTTGGAGGAATAAGCGGTGTTCCCACTCTCTTCATCCTTGACGAAAATCTTTTCCTGCTAAAAAAATTCGTGGGAACCACCTCCAATGAAAAAATAAAGGAAGCCATGGGCAACGAATCCTGTGGATGCCTTTAACCCTTTAACAGCAAGTATGAAAGACGAACCGGGCACTGAAAGGGATCCCCTCCGCTTCGCCTCGTACTTCTGGCCTTAGAGGGTTGCACCGGGATGGAGGTACTCAAAATGCCCCAAAAAAGAAGAATTCACCTTAAAAGCTTCTCTCCGGACATTAAAGCAAGACGGGCACAGGAACATCCCCGGGTCTATACCAGCGTGGAAATTGCCTACAAATTCACCGGAAAACAATTGAAACCAGAAGAGTTAAAAAATTTAATCGAACTTTCCCTGAATAAATACTGCCCTGTGTCTGCTAT
>JAMOUL010000011.1 GCA_027062035.1 Candidatus Aminicenantota bacterium
CTGACAAGTATATTCAAAGACGGGGAAGTATCGATTCTTATAAATTCCACCCTTGCTCTTCCTCTGGGTCTGAGCGAATTTCCCCTGTAGGAATAGAAGTTCAGGTCAAAATGGTAGTTATCACCAATTTTTACTGCGGGCAATGATTCCAGAATGTTTTTTTCAGGGGCAAACATAACAAAGGGAACATTTGAACCGTGCAGAAGAGGATTGGAAAGCGCCCTGAAGGGCAATAAAAGTATAATAGATAACATAATTATCGAAAAAAGTATCCATGCTCTGGAAAGGAATTTCCCGGTGAAGGGTAAAACAAAAACAACAGCAGGAAATATCCAGGGGTTTCCTGTAAAACCGAAGGGGGCATGAGCCGAATTTAGAAATAGAAAGAGCGTAATCAAAAACAGGCCCAGAAGGAAGTACCACCTTTCCTCTTTCCCGGGCCAGAATAAAAGCAATACTGGAAAATAAAGAAGGGCACCTGTAAACCTTCCAAAAAGGAAGTTAAAGCCAGCAAAACTCCAATGATGGGGAATGCTCGGATACAATAAAAAGTCAGCTGCTTCACTTAATGAACCTGTCAAAACAGGAATTTCCCAGGGCAGCCCTCCTCCAAGGTATAATCCCCCGAATACAAGTAGAAAGAAAATAGAAAAGGCAATCAATGATGCCAGAAATGGTTTTTTACCTGCGAGGAGAATTAGAAGCGGAATCAAAAAGAAAATTAAAGGAGACAGAAAAGCAAGAAAACCCGAAGCTATTCCCGTGACATAGGGATCCCCTTTCAGGATCCCGTAAAGGGTCAGAGAAGAAAGAAAAAAAGCCAGTGAATAAGGACCTTCCAGTAGCAGAAAAAGCGGAAAAGATGAAGCAAGTAAAGCCAGGAAAGCCCAGGGATCCCTGTCAAATAAAAGCAAAAGGATGTAAAGCCCCAGAAATATAAAAATAGAATTGAATATGTACAGTCCTCGCTCTTTAAAGAAAAGATAAAAGGGTCTTACCAGAACATTATAAATCCACGGTGAATAAGCGTAAGGTCTGGATCTCCATACAAGGGCAATTCTCCCGCCCCCTGGATAAAACTGCCGGAGGGAATTCAATCCCTCGGGCGTAACCTCTTTTCCAAAATCAATCTGGGCCAGCAGATACGTGGCCTCTTCAGCCAGAGAAAATTCCCTTTTTAAAACCCCAAAATCCGCCGTAATAGCGAAGAAAAAGTATACAAGAGGGATTAAAAAGAGGAATTTTTTCATTCAAAGGAACTGACCGCTTCCTCCACTGTATCATAATTTTCAAAGACCGTTAAAAGTTTGGTCATAAACATAAGGTCCTTAACTTTTTCGGTCATATTTGCAAGTTTGAGTTCGCCTCCCTTCTTTTTAACTGTAGTATAGGAACGAACCAGCTCTCCAAGGCCAGTACTATCCATATAAGAAAGCTTGGAAAGATCTATTACGATCTTTTTCTCTCCCTTTTCAAGTGCATCTGTTAACAATTTTCTAAATTCTCCCACCTCATCTCCTATAACAAGCTTCCCTTCAGGCCTGATTATAAGTACGTCCTTGAATTTTTCCATGTCAATCTTAAGCATATCTACCTCCTTTTTGAGTAGTTACCTATGATTAGAATATAGAATAAAATAAGCTATTTTTCAAGGTTTTTAATTCCTACTTTTTTAGTATACATTCTTGACTTGTTATGTAAAGGAATATATAATTTCACTTCTGGAGGAAATGATGTCATTACTGGAACTCCCAATAGGTTCAAGGGCACGGGTTGTCACAATTCAGGGTGGTATGAGCAGAAGAAGAATAATGGCCCTTGGTTTGCGGGAAGGAGACGAAATAGAACTTCTATATAAAGGCGCCTTTGGAGGCCCTATACTGGTTAAAAATCTATCCAATGGTTCTCAAATAGCAGTGGGGAGGGGGATGGCAGCCAAGATCTTAGTGGTCCCGCTATGAAAAGGGTGGTTCTTGTAGGACAACCGAATTGCGGGAAGTCTTCATTCTTTTCTCAAATCTCCGGACTTATGGTCCAGACCTCAAATTTTCCTGGAACCACAGTAAAGCTTTCAAAGGCAAGGGTTAAATTCCACGGACAGGAATACGAAGTAATTGACCTCCCCGGTTCATATTCCCTTTTTCCTACAGACGACGCTGAGCAGGCTACCCTTAATTTTCTCCTCAACGAGCACTTTGACATTATAATTAACGTAATTGACGCCTCCCTCATCTGGCGCTCCCTTGAACTTACCCTGGAGCTAACGGAATTACAAAAACCAATGATAGTCGTTTTGAACATGATGGATGAAGCCAGAAGGAGAGGGGTAAAGATAGATATAGAAAAACTTCAAGAACTTCTGAACGTTCCGGTTATCCCGGTAATAGCGATACATGGAAAGGGAATTTACGACGCAGTAAGAAGTCTGAGAGAGGCTCGTATACCCACAAGATTTACCTTCAGTAAACACATTGAAGAAGCAATAACCTCAATTGAACAGAAGGTACATAACAGGTTTCTGGCAATTAAATACATAGAAGGAGTAATTCCTCCTCCTTCTGAATTAGCAAAGGAAATACAGGAAATTCAGGAAAAATTTGCTGAACTTCACGGACTCCCCTCCTACGAGGTCATATCTGCCGAAAGACACCACCTTTCAATGAAACTTGCGGAAAAGGTAACGGAAAAAAGGGGTAAAAGAAAGATAATGCTGGGAGATAAACTGGATAGATTTTTCCTTCATCCGGTATTTGGATATCTTTTTCTTATATTAGCCTTCGCTCTTATATTCGCTACAGCCTTCTGGGTGGGGAAATTTCTTGAAGACCTCATCATATCACCACTTGAAAATATATCCTCAGCCATACTTTCCGGTGTCTCCTCTCCAGCCCTCAGGGAAATTCTTTCCTCTGCTATTGATGGAATTATTGGGGGTGCAGGAATAGTACTTCCATATTTTCTTCCCCTTGTTTTTCTTCTCTCTCTTTTTGAAGAAATAGGATACCTGTCCAGGGTGGCCTTTCTTACAGACGTGCTTATGCACAAAATTGGCCTCCACGGAAAGGCAGTGGTACCCTTCCTCCTTGGTTATGGATGCACAGTTCCGGCTCTTATGGCAACGAGGATAATCGAAAACAAAAGGGATAGAATCCTGTCCGCGCTGCTAATTCCATTCGTTCCCTGTTCCGCAAGAACCGCGGTAATTCTCGCTCTGGTTGGATATTTCCTGGGTTTATGGTATGCCATCGCATTTTATTTTGGCAATATAATTGTAATTGCGCTGGTGGGCAGGTTCCTGGCCATATTCAGAAACGAACCCTCTCCTGAACTTATAATAGAAGTCCCCTCCTATAAGATGCCATCTCTTAAAATAATTGTGAAAAAGGTTGCATTTCAGGTAGAAGAATTTATATTCTACGCATGGCCCATTCTTATAGCCGGAAGCATTTTCCTGGGTGTACTTCAGGCGGGTGGAATTACCAATTATACAAATTACATCTTTGCACCGTTCATGAAGCTAATTTCCCTCCCCCCAAATCTTGGGATTACCCTGATTTTTGGATTCCTCAGAAAGGAACTCACTCTGGTTATGGCAGCGCAGGCAATGGGAGTCGAGGTTACCAAACTTAACCTCGTCCTCACCACAAAACAGATTCTTACCTTTACGGCATTTGTCACATTCTACATCCCCTGTCTTTCCTCGGTGGTAACCCAGTGGAGGGAATTCGGAGGAAAGGTGGTAGCGATGTCAACAGTGCTCTCCTTCTCAGTAGCCCTTATAATCTCCCTCGCCATTGCCATTATTTAGTCCCTTGTTTTTTCCTTCTGTTTGCAATATTCTTATTTGTGATGATCTTTGTTGATGCACGGGAAATTCAGGGTAAAACATACGGAGTGGGAAGATATTTAAAAAATCTGCTGAGGGAATGGAATGAAAGCAGAGGGTGTTTTACCCTCATTCTAACCAGAAAAATAGAACTCCCCTATCCTTATGAGCATTTAATATTACCGGGCGATGGAAAATGGAAATGGGAGCTTTTTTCTCTGAAGAAGTTTCTAAACTCCAGAAAAAATACACCGTATTTTACGCCTGGATACTATCTGCCCATCGGTATTAACAATCCTTCAGCCTTTATCCTGCATGATATTTCCTTCATAGATCACCCTGAATGGTTTAATCCCAGAGAAAGACTTAAATTGAACCTCCTCGTACGAACTTCTGCCAAAAAGGCCTGTTATATTTTTACTGTTTCAGAGTTCTCCAGGGGAAGAATAATAGAGAAACTGAATGTAGCGGAAGAAAAGGTCATAATTGCCCGGCAAGGACTGGATCCCGATATAAAATACGAT
>JAMOUL010000012.1 GCA_027062035.1 Candidatus Aminicenantota bacterium
TCCAGCACCCGTAGGAGTTTAGCCTGTGTGGATAGGGGGAGTTCCGCCACCTCATCCAGGAAGAGGGTTCCTCCGCTGGCAATGGAAAACAATCCCTTTTTGTCAGCCTTTGCATCGGTAAAGGCCCCCTTTTTATAGCCGAAGAGTTCTGATTCAATAAGCGTTTCCGGGATGGCAGCGCAGTTTATTTTAACAAAAGGCTTGTTTTTTCTCGTGCTGAGGTCCTTTATGGAGGAAGCGAAAATTTCCTTTCCGGTACCGCTTTCCCCTTCTATGAGCACCGGCGAATCGCTGGCGGCAATGCGAGGGAGCATATGAATTATCTCCAGCACCCCGGGGCTGGCTGTTATGATATCGGAGATCCTGTAATACCCCATTGATTCTCTGGAGAGCCTGACCTCTCTTGTGATGTCCTGCATTATTATGGCCCACTTTTCCTCCAGGGGCTGAATTTTTATTCTGAGGAATTTTTCCTCATTGTACCTGTCCATGGAGGATACAGATGGTATTTCTATGGGAAGGTCCTTTCCCTTTTTTATAGGACAGTTCTTATGGCATAGCTCGCACCTCAAAATTTCGAAGCAGTACTTTCCCTTCATCTCGCTTGCGCTGAATCCGGTAATTTCCCGGGCAGCCCTGTTGGAATAGATCACCCTGAAGTCCTCTATAAGGAGCACCCCCTCGGAAATTTCATCCACTATTTTTTTCGCCACACCTGCGTCCATATGAATATTATAACACCATTCGTTTCATCCTGAGGATAAATAACTAAGCGATTATAACTCCATTTGTGGAAGTAGTTTAACAAAATGCAACAAATCGTTTCATATCGAAGGAAAAACTCCCCCTATGCACGGTGTTTTCTCTGGCACGGAATTTGCACTTATTAATGCGATGAGAGTTGCAGTTGGTGAACTGAACGGTAGGGTGGCGCCCAGGCTTGAACTCACAGAGGAGTTCTGGATTTTTACAATCGTAAATGGCGCGGTGGTTTCGAAGGAGAAGTTTTCCACGAAGGGTACACCCTTCACCCTGCTTCCGGACGTTTTTTCCGACCTTGAAATAGATCTTGTCCTCTGTGGTTCTCTTCCCCCCCAGCTTCTTTTTCTGTTCAGGTCAAGGGGAATAGAGGTCTTATGGGGGGTTATAGGAAGCATTGACGGAGCCATCTCCACCCTGCTTTCAGGTGGAGTGCCCTTTCCTCCACCTGGAAGGGGACGCTGGAGATGGGGAAAAAGAAAAAAGTGGAGGTGAAAAATGTACTGGTATAGCCCATGGTATGGATATGGATTTGGATATGGGTTCGGCTGGGGCCGCGGATGGGGTCGTGGTTGGGGAAGAGGCCGTGGCTGGGGCCGTGGATGGGGTAGAGGTTTCTGCCGCCGGGCATGGGGATGGCCTTATTATGGCGGTTACTATGGTGCCTACCCCGGTGCCTATTATCCCGGCTATTACACCTATCCCGGGTATTATGGGGTAAATCCCTATTATCCCTATACCAATGTTTCCCAGTCAGAGTCCCGGGACAAATAGGAGGTGAGTTATGAAGGTTATGATTCCAGTTTCCGGACCCGGGCTCCAGTTCCCGGTTGATCCCAGATTTGGTAGAGCTCCATATTATGCAGTGGTGGATACAGAAAACCCTGACAGTGCTGAGATTTTTCCGAATCCCTACGCCTTTTATCCTTCGGCGGCAGGGATAGCAGCGGCTCAGCTTGCAATTCAGCGGGGAGTCCAGGCGGTTGTTGCTCCGGCAGTCGGTCCCAACGCTTCCATGGTGCTGATGTCTGCGGGCATAAGGATAATTCCATCCTTTGGCGGCATTGCCAGAGATGTGGTGGTGCAGTTAAAGGAGGGAACCATTCCTCAAACCGGTCCTGCAGGATGGATGCCCTCAGAAAGGGAGTTTCTTGAGGGACAGATTTCTGCCCTTGAGAACCAGTTGAAACATCTCAAGCAACGGCTTGAAGAATTAGAAAAGCAAAAGGAGGTAACATGAGAATACTTGTTACATCAACGGGCCCTGATCTTAATTCTCCGGTTGATCCGAGATTTGGTAGGGCTGCGTACTTTATAGTGGTGGATACAGAAAATCCACAGGATTTCAGAGCAATTCCCAACCCCAATGCCCAGGCAGCTTCCGGTGCAGGAATCGCTGCTGCCCAGATGGTGCTTCAGGAAGGGGTACAGGCAGTGGTTTCCGGTGCCTTTGGGCCCAACGCTCAATCGGTACTTCAGAGCGGAGGAGTAAGACTTTTTAATGTGCCATCCAATATAACCGTTTCCCAGGCCATCGAAATGGTAGCCTCAGGACAGGCCACAGAAGCAGCACCTGCTTCTCCAGCCGGTCCTGGATACGGTCCGGGTTATGGTCCTGGTGGCGGTGTCGGTCCGGGAGGAGGTTTCGGACCTGGAGGAGGATTTGGACCCGGCGGAGGATTCGGCAGAGGTCGCGGAGGCGGCTGGGGAAGAGGTGGCGGATTCGGAAGAGGCCGTGGCGGCGGCTGGGGAAAGGGCCGCGGCGGCGGTTGGGGAAGAGGAGGCGGATGGGGATGGTAAAATATCTTTATGGAGAATGATCCCCGTTTAGAGGAACTAACATTTAAGATGGGCCTCCCCCCGATAGTGGGGAGGCTTCTTTTTAATAGAGGTATAAAGGACGAAGAAGAAGCCAGGATATTTTTATATGGTGATTTCGGAGACCTTTCCTCGCCCTTCCTTTTTCAGGAAATGGAAAGGGCGGTGGAACGGATAGAAAGGGCTATCAGGTCAGGGGAACAGATTCTCATATTCGGTGATTATGACGTAGATGGAATTACCTCCACCGCTCTGCTGGTAAGGGGGATAGAGAGTCTCGGGGGAAGGGTTTCCTACATAATCCCGAACAGAATTTCCCACGGATACGGCGCCAAACCCCACCATGTTGAGGAGATAAAAAAGCTGGGAGCAACCCTTGTAATAACCGTGGACAATGGTATAAAGTCCATAGAGTTTGCGCAGCAGCTCAAAAGGGAAGGGATAGACCTTATAATTACAGACCATCATCTTCCGGGCCAGGAACTTCCCGATGCCTATGCAATAATTGACCCCCACACAGAGGACAGGTTCGTCCCGAAGAACCTGGCAGGGGTGGGTGTTGCCTTTAAGCTCCTTCATGCGATATTCCTGAAAAAGGGCTCCGAGCCAAAGGTTTACCCCTATTTAAAGATGGTTGCACTGGGAACAATTGCGGATATGGTGGAACTTCTCGGGGAAAACAGGATAATGGTGAAAAAGGGCCTTGAGCTCATAAACGAGGGGAACTCCTTCGGGCTCTCCAAACTCATGAACGTCTCCGGTCTCAGCGGAAAGAGGATAACCCCGAGGGAGGTTGCCTTCAGAATTTCCCCCAGGATAAATGCCGCAGGAAGGATCCTCGACCCGGAGCTTGCCCTCAAGTTGTTGCTGTCAAGAAAGGAAGAGGAAGCAGCCCGGCTGGCTTCTGAATTGAACGAGCTCAATCAGCAGAGGCAGAAGCTGGAAGCAAGGATCCTGAAAGAAGCCGAGGCAATGGTAAGGGAGGAGGAGCCTGTGATATTCCTGTATTCAGAGGGCTGGCACAGAGGGGTTCTTGGCATAGTTGCTTACAGGCTGGCAAAGAAGTACAGGAAACCTGCCATAGTTTTTTCTGTGGAGGGAGAGCACGCCTTTGGTTCGGGGAGGAGCCCCCAGGGAATGCCCCTTGTAAAGGCTCTGGATGAAGCTGAGGAATTTCTCCTCAGCTACGGGGGGCACGAGCAGGCAGCGGGATTGGTGGTAAGGACCGGGGACCTGGACAGGGTGAAGGAAATCCTTGAAGATGCCTTTTCCAGCTTTTCTCCCGAGGAAAGGAAGGATATATGGCTGGATGGCGAGGTTACCTTCGAGGATATATGGCTCTTTTATGGCTTCCTCCATCTTTTTCCTCCCTATGGCATAGGTAATCCGCAGCCAAGATTTCTTGCGAGGGATGTGGAGGTGGTTCACAATCCCGGACCCTGGTACAATGGCTTCAGAACAGTGCTTAAACAGGGAGATAAGATAATTCCCGGGGTTTTCTGGAAGGGAGGTCTGCTTGGAAAATTGAAGAAGGGAGAAAAACTGGATATCGTGTTTACCCTCAGGGAGAACAACGGACAGGGCCCTGAAATAATAATAGAAGAAGAGGAGATGTGAGAGCCTTAAGAATATTTTTCCTTTCCCTGCTTCTGGCCTTCATCGGGCTTATTCTTTATTTCGTTTTCAGGCCGAGGGAAACAGTGGGTGCCAGATTCCGTCCTGTGAGCGGAAAATCCTTTCAACTGA
>JAMOUL010000013.1 GCA_027062035.1 Candidatus Aminicenantota bacterium
TGTCAAGAAGAATAAGGTGAAATTCTTTGGGTCCATGTGCACCATAGGTGGTTACCTTTTCTATATCCCCTGTCTTGGAAGGCCCGGAGATCATGTGTACATAGGAAGGAACCATATAATTTGCAAACCTCCATGTAGTCTTAACAAGATGGAAAGCATCGTCAAGGGTTGGAACTATCTTTTCCACTCCAACAAGGGCTATATATTTTTCAGGAAGGGAAGCAACGAGTTTGATGTTTCCTTCGTTTTCTATAATAAACAACGTTCCGGTATCGGCAGATATCGCATTGGCTCCTGAGATTCCCACATGGGCAGAGGTAAATTTCTCCCTCAGGAATTCCCTCACCGCAGCGACTGATGTTTCTATTTTATCCTCTGGCAGGTCCTTTCCTGTGATCTGAGATATAAGTCTGGCAGCTTCTTCCCTTGTCAGATCTATGGAAGGTGCCAGCATATGCATGGGTCTTCCTTCCCTTATCTGGACAAGAAATTCTCCGAGGTCTGTTTCCCATACTTCATGCCCCTTCTCCTGAAGGTACTGCCTGAGGTCCGTCTCTTCTGTTGTAAGACTTTTTCCCTTCACAATTATCTTTTTAGGCTCTCCCACAATTTCTGCAATTATTCTGTTGGCCTCTTCCGCATCCTTTGCCAGATAGGCGTGGCCATGGTTTCTTTCCACAGCCTCCATTGTCTTCTGAATGAGTTCTTCAAGATGGTCAATGGCGTATTCCTTTATTTTCCTGGCCTTTTCTTTATACTCAACCGACTCAGGAAATGTCTCAAGAGCCCTTTTCAGATTTTTTCTGTAGGCTTCCCTGGCCCTTTTCAAGGCGGTCCTCAGGGTTTCATTTTCTGCCCCATCTGCAATTATCTCAGCCAGATATTCGTTGTGTATTTCCTTTATATCCCTTTCTTTCTTTTCCATGATTACCTCCAGACCTGGTCTAAAATCTGAGTAAAGTAAAGGGGCTTAATCTCCTCTACCTCAGCTATCTCCAGCCCCTGTCTTATACCGAAATGCCCATTTGCACAGGTTGAACCTGCATATTCCGGTTGTAAAGGAAGCACCACATCCAGGATATAATTTTCCTTCACATAATCCCCGAGCTCAGGCTGGGCAAAATTAAGCCATGAACCGGGGCACGAATTAAATAGTGCATCGTCCATTCCCTCGATTTCTGCCGTAGGATATTTCTCCTCCACAACATCGATTTCCGGCACCAACGATAGTACCTGCCGTGCGGGTTCGTACTCACCGAGTTTCCTTCCCAGCGTACAACCGTGCTGGAGAAAATACCTGTGCGGAAAGGGTTTGAGCTCGTCCCTGTGTTTTTTAAGCTGGTCTGCAAAGAAATGCGTAAGATGAATGTATGGGGCACTGAGTTTTAGCCCCAGCATTTCGGGGATTTCCCTTCTCCACTTGGCCACACCTGCAGCATAGGCGGAAACTATAACATCCGGTTTAATCTCGTCCACCCTCTTCTTGAAAGATTCGAAGAGTTCCCTCATTTTGTCGGTTATTCCAAGGTTAATGGCTGCCTCCATACATACCTTTTCATCCTCAATATAAAAAAGCTCTACTCCGAGCTTGTCCATCAAGGATAGAATACTATCGAGCACATCCTCCTGATTGGTATGGAGGAGGTTAGCTCTACCGGCCAGTAAAACTTTCATTCCGAACCTCCAGGCATTAATGGAAAAGTATTTTAACACAGAAAGGAGAGGTTGTGAAAAAAATAACGAGACAAGAACCTTTTATGCTTTTGACCCTTTATTTACTCACTACAACGGGGAAGGGTAATTTCCTTCTTAAGCTCATTATTGTTCTCATTAAGTTCTTTTATACTACTCCAGGGATCTACTTTAAAGATGAACAGATATCTTCCTCCTTCCTTTATTCTTTTGTAAATATCTTTATATTCAACAGGAAATTTCATTAATATTTCCTTTCCCTTTTGAAGTCCGGTAAATAGCTGTTTTGAATAGCTCCATATGTATTTGCCTGTATTCGGTTCCCTCATTTCAAAATATACTACGAGTTTTTTAGAAGGCTCCACATCTTTATTACCTATATTTTTCACCTTTATATTCACCACAAATTTTCCAGTCTGTAAATCACAGAAATGAGAGCATTTCTCATATCCTGCATATTCAAGGGTAAGATCTGGTTTTATGTTGATAACCCTGGGGGTTATGGGGATTTTTATCTTCAAAGGAACGGAATATGTAACGTAACATAGATTGTTTTTTCTATTGAACTCGAATTTCCCGGAGGGTTCCAGTGGTATTAATTTAAAATACATGGTATAGGGAGAGGTGGAAGCCTTATCGAGCACTTTAACAGTAATCGCGACCTTAGCAGAACGACCCGCTTCTATGGTCTGAGCATAAGATGCCTCAACATGGCTTTTACCCAATATGTTGAATTTAGAGGGTTTTCCCAAAACACTCCACGCCTTTATTTTAAACCTCTTGACCTTATCCGGCCCTGTATTAAAGGCTTCAATCATAAACCCCACCGATTCTCCCTGAGAAAAGACTGTCCTCCCTCCAATTTCTCTGCATGAAGAAATTTTAAGGTCAAACTCAGGCTCTTTAACGATTATTGAAACTGTATCCTGGTAAGAAGTCCCAGCGACCGAAAGCTTAAGGATATAGTCACCGGGTACAAGATCAACCTTCCAGTTGTAATGGGTCACTCCCCTTAAGGTTATTGGACCTTCAACTCTTGTATTTCCCTTAAAGAATTCCAGCCTGAAATTCTGGGTTGGCACATCCAGGCCTTCTACCAGCCAGGTTATGTAATAATATTCTCCCTGTTTTAGAATTGTACCATCCCTTGAGGGTCTGGTTATTTCTACCGATACTTTTCTTTTAAAATAATGGGTCACACATTTTTCATTGTTTCTTTCATTGCTTTCCAAAATCTGATCCCTTGAATCGGCCTTCACGCAAATACGATTGTTCCCATCTGCGAGTCTTAACCTCCCCTCCTTAACAAAGATTCCACCTGGAGAAAGAGCATCCAGGACCACATCTCCCTGCTCCTGTGTTCCATCAGCCCGATTCAATTCAAGGCTGAAAAGCGACACCGGGGATGGAGCAGAACCCGCGTTCTTTATCACAACCCGTATCCATGTCTCAGAAGGTTTTGTCCCTGAATGCGTATCATCAAAGGTTATGGAATCAACAATAAGATCAGGGATAGCCTTTGGTTTTATCCTGAACCAGTTGCTTTCACCCCAAACTGGATGTTTCTTCCATCTGACCCTTATTTTAACACGTGCTGTCGTCAGTTCTTCCTTTACTCCCGTTCTGGGATTAATACAGCCTGCAGGAATGATCCAATCCTGATGCGTCCGGGAGATATACACATCGTCAGCTATCAAACATACATTCTTATTCGTGCCTTCTCTCCAGAGAGTTATTTTGACCTTTTCTTTTTTACCTATTCCAGAATAGTTCCAGTAAATCGTTACTTTCTCGCCAGAATCATAATAAGTTTTGTCAGGGGATAGTCTTACATTGGTAATAGCCTGACCATAAATCCATGAACTTACACTTACAAAAAGAACAAAGTAAATCAGTCTTCTCATGATTACCCCCTTTATAGAATTCATCTTAAATTTATGCAAATATCGTGCCAGGAAGAAACCCCTCTGGAAGCTTAATGTTTTTTATTAAATTCGACAAAATTGTCGAATTTTTGCATAAATTGTCGAATTTAAGATGGTCATTAATCATGAAAAGAAAATTCTGAAACTAAAGCTCATATTTTATTTCATTATAAGTTTTAGTATTATTATCTTCATCCATTTCATCAACCTCATTTTTAATATCCAGTATAAATTTTATATGTTTTCTTCCAGCGGTCCACCATCTGTGACGGAACGAATGTTCTATCACCTGATTTGGAGCAAGGTGCACATTAATCCTGTGCTGGTGTAAAGTTTTCTTCCCCTGCTTCATAGTCAAAAGAAAAGAATCAACCGGAGCTCCACCTATATTCTTCACCTTAACTATAATCTTCACCTCCTGTCCTAAATTCCTGGTCGGTGAAGGCGAAGTAACATCCATAATCCATAAATCTGGTCTGAGGTGCTTAATGTAGAAACCAGCTTCCCTCTCATTATTTTCCTCACTTCGTTCATCTATGTAATGTTCGGAATCCAGCACTACTTTTACATTCATGTAGGCATTATAAGCTGTAACACCAGGGGGAATTTTCAAATCTATTTTTCTCTGGAAGGAATAAAAATGAGACTCTCCCGGGTCAAGGTCATCCAATCTGGAAGCTATTTTCAAATAGTAATCATCT
>JAMOUL010000014.1 GCA_027062035.1 Candidatus Aminicenantota bacterium
GTGAAGGAAGAAATTCCAAAACTGAAAATCTCAGGTAGAGGAATTGCTGAAGGGCTGAGGCTGAGATTCTCGCTTTGAAATTTCTCTTGTATTTTGATATAATACAAACGAATAAAGGAGGAACGGATGAGTAAAGTAATTACTTTGAGATTAAAGGATAGCCTTTACAGGAGGCTGAGACAGCTTGCCGAGGAGGAAAACAGAAGCCTTTCCAACTTTGTGGAGACCGCATTAATGAAATACCTTGAGGAATACCAGTATGTGGACCTCTGGGAGATGAAGGAGATAGAGGGCGACGAAGAACTTATGGAAAGCATAAGAAAGGGGCTTGGGGAGGCAAAGCAGAAGAAAGGGCGCTTCGTTGAGTAAATACAGGATTTTTGAAACAAGGGAATTTCAGCGGAGATTAGAAGCCCTTGACCCTCCGCAGAGGAAGTTTATTCTGAGGAAACTCGAAGACCAAATATATCCACAACTTCGCCAGCAGCCCTATTGGGGAAGTGGCATTAAAAAACTCCGCAATTGGAAACCTGCGGTATGGAGATACAGGGCTGGGTGGTTCAGGCTATTTTACACAGTAGACGAAGAGGAGAAAATAGTTTACATGCTAACCCTTGACCACAGGAAGGATGCTTATAAGTAGTTTAAGGGTTCAAAAGTTCTCGGTTCAGGGTTTAACTGTTCTTGGTTCATGGATAAGGTGTTTTTAGTTTTTGAGAGTGGGAGACTGTTACTGAAGTGGAATCGTCTATCGTCTATTAGCTGAGGGCGGAAGGCTGAATTTTAGTTTTTAGTTGGTTTGAAGGGGAACAATTTGTTCAGGGCTCAAAGGTTCCAGGTTCAAGGGTTCGTTGCTCTTGGAAAAGGGGGAAGTGTTGGGGTAAAATAAAACTATGAGAGAGGATTTGAAGATTTTTGAGGAGGGGCTGGAGGAATATCCTCCTATGGAAGCCTTCGTTGGAAATTTCTTCATGCTCCTGTGGATCGGAGCGGGTTCTCTGGCGTGTGGCCTTCTTCATCCGGTCCTGGGATGGGTTTTTCTC
>JAMOUL010000015.1 GCA_027062035.1 Candidatus Aminicenantota bacterium
TTACCTGTCTTCCCCTGGTGGAAAGAAATCTGATGGCAACTTCCCGTTGCAGAAGAAAACAGCCGGCTTTGAATCTGTCCCGGAATTCCAGAAATTTACGGATTATAGAAGAGGAAATATAGTAAGGAAGGTTCCCAGCAGCCACTCCCTGTTCAAAGAACTTCAGCTCAAGCTCCAGAATGTCTCCCAATATGGGTTCAACCCCCGGTATGTTTTTACTTTTCAATAGTTCAAAGGCTTCAGGGTCCTTTTCCACCGCATATACCTTTTTTGCCTTTTTCGCGAGATATTCGGTTAAGTTTCCGGTTCCTGCCCCAATTTCAAGAACTTCCTCGTTTTCAACAGGACAGCATTCCACAATTTTTTTTAGATAGTGCTTTTCGTGCAGAAAATGCTGTCCCAGACCTTTCTTTTTCTTCACACTTCAATTGTACATAACTTCTATAAAATGCTGAAACCTTTCGTATATCTGAACTTATTTTAAAATCTGGCTTCAAAACTCGCAGGAGATGTTAAAATAGAAAAAGTGGAGGGGTACCGAAGTGGCCATAACGGGGTCGGCTCGAAACCGACTTTCCCGTGCAAACGGGAACGTGGGTTCGAATCCCACCCCCTCCGCTTTACTTTTGTGTTATAATTTCATTCGAGCCTGGAGAGGTGTCCGAGTGGCTTAAGGAGCACGCTTGGAAAGCGTGTGTCCCGTTATCGCGGGACCGTGGGTTCGAATCCCACCCTCTCCGCCAGCACTGATAATTATCGGCGCCTTGCCTGTTCACCTGTTCCTTCCTGAACCCCGTCAGGCCCGGAAGGGAGCAGCGGTAAGGGACAGGGCAGGGTGAGCAGAGAGGCGCCTTGAAATAGATAATGAGATATATACCTATAGCCAGAAGATACAGGCCCAGGCGGTTTTCAGAAATTGTGGGCCAGGAAAGCATAGTAAAGACCATTCAGAATCAGCTAAAAACCGGAAGAGTTCCTCATGCTTTTCTGTTTTCTGGAACAAGAGGGGTTGGTAAGACTACAACAGCAAGAATCCTCGCAAAGGCTTTGAACTGTGAAAAGGGAATAACCCCGGAACCCTGTAATGAATGCAGCTCATGTAGAGCTATTGACGAGGGGAATTTCCTTGCTCTAATGGAAATAGACGGCGCTTCCAACAGGGGGATAGACGAGGTAAGGTCGCTTCAGGAAGCCATTACCCAGAAGCCTCTTGAAGGCAGGATGAAGGTGGTGATAATAGATGAAGTTCACATGCTTACCCAGGAAGCCTTTAACGCCCTTCTTAAGACAATAGAAGAACCACCTGAACACGTTGTTTTTGTGCTGGCAACCACGGATTACCAGCGAATTCCAGCCACCATTCTTTCAAGGACAGTGCATTTTCACTTCAGAGAAATACCGGAGGAAATAATAAGGGAGCAGATCGTAAAAATTACTGAAAATGAAGGGCTTGAAATAGAGCCAGAAGCGGCCCGGCTAATAGCTGAAGCGGCTGAAGGCAGTATGAGGGATGCTGAAACAGCCCTTGAAAAGGTAATTGCGTATAGCGAGGAGAAAATAAGGAGGGAGGATGTAGAGCAGGCCCTTGGTCTTGTACCAAGAGCTCTTATGGAGCAGTTGACCGCAGCCCTGGAGTCAAAGAACAGGAAAAAAATATTTGAGATTGTAGAAGAAATATTCCTTCAGGGATACAACGTAAGGAGATTTTTAAAGGATTATCTGAGCTTTTTAAGGTCCATTCTTTATGAGAAAACAAGGGGGAGAAAAGATAGATTCCCGGGGCTTTCCAGAGAGGATATTATCCGATTTTCAAACATGCTCCTTGAAGGGGAATACCGTGTAAAGAATGCCACCAATCCCAGGGTTTATCTGGAGCTTCTCCTCATAAAAATGAGCTTCCTTACCAACGTTGTGGACCTTGAAAACCTTATAGATGGTTTACTTAAGGGGAGTGAGTTGCCTGTAGTTTCCCCACCCGCTCCTTCTTCTGTCTCTCCAGAGAAGGAAGAAAATTTTGAAAAAGATATGCCAGAAGCAGAGGTGGAACCTGCTAAACCTGTGGAAAATCACAGTTCTGAGGTTACTGAACTCATAAAGGAACTGGACAGGAAAAGCAGTGTGCTTTCCACTGCTGTGGAGGAAGCTTCATCGATTAAAGTAGAAGATAAAAAACTTATTTTGATATATCAGGGGGATGAGGGGGAATATTTTAAGGAAGTTGTAGAAAAGAATATTGAGGATATAAAAAAGGTTGCAGACAGGATCTTTTCCGCCGATATTGAAGTTACCCCCATCCTTAAAAGCAGGGAGAGGGCTGGCGAAAAAGAGGAGGGAGAAGATTTGAATGATGAGGGTGAAAACCCGAAAATTATGATGTTCAGAAAAATATTTAAAGCAAGCGAGATAAAGGAGGAATGAAATGGATATAAACAAATTGATGAAGGAAGCACGTAGAATGCAGGAAGAGCTTCAGAACAAATTAAGCGAATTAAGAGTTGAAGGGAGTGCAGGAGGAGGAATGGTGACAGTTGTAATGGATGGAGCCAAGAACGTAATAGATGTGAAAATAAGCGAGGAAATTTTCCAGGAGAACGATGTGGAAATGCTACAGGATCTTATTCTTGCAGCTTTACAGGATGCTTCGGCTAAGGTGGAAGAGGAAAGTAAGAATCTCATAGCCTCCTTCGGGCTTCCTCCGGGTCTCTTTTGATGTACAGGTATCCCAGAGCATTAGAAAAATTAATTCATAAACTCACCCAGATTCCCGGTATAGGAAGAAAAACCGCTCAACGTATAGCGTTTCACGTTATTTCCATGGATGAAAAAAAGGTAAAGGAGATAGCGGATGCCTTTTTGAAGGCGCGCAAAAACACACGGACCTGTTCTATATGTCATAACCTTTCGGAATCTGACCCCTGCGACATATGCGCGTCAAAGGATAGGGATTCTACAAAACTCTGCGTGGTGGAAAAGCCAATAGACGTTGCAGCAATTGAAAGTACAGGGGTTTTTAATGGCAAATATCATGTTCTCGGAGGCGTTATATCTGCCATGGATGGAGTTGGAGCCGAGGATTTAAACATTTCGGACCTGGGCGATCGAATTAAACGGGAGGGAATAAAGGAAGTGATAATTGCCCTGAATCCCACCCATGAGGGAGAAATAACCGCTCACTATTTGATTAGTCTTCTCTCAAATTATAAAATAAACATTACAAGAATTGGTATAGGCTTGCCAATAGGGGGTAGTTTGGAGTATACTGATTTTGTGACCATAGCAGAGGCTATAAGATCTCGTAAAAAAATTAAATAAAGAGGTGGTCTCATGTACGGAATGATTGAAGTGCGATGGCACGGCAGGGCTGGTCAGGGTGTTGTAACAGCCTCCCAGCTTCTTGCCGAAGTTATGGCAAAGGAGGGGAAGCATGTCCAGGCTTTCCCGCATTTCGGAGCGGAAAAAAGAGGGGCTCCCATTGAAGCCTACACCAGGATTTCTGATAATGAAATCAGAGTTCACAGCGAGGTGGAAAAACCAGACATGGTTATTGTAACTGACCCAACTCTCATAGGAGAAGCTCCTATTACTGCAGGAACAGACGAACACACTTACTTCCTCTTCAACGCTCCCTTTGAACCGGCAAAAATCAGGGAGAAGCTCGGAATTAAATCCGACAAGGTTTTTGCTGTGGATGCTACTACCATAGCTCTGGAAGAAATAGGCAGGGCAATTCCCAATATTCCCATGCTTGCAGCTTACTTTAAGACCGCAGGTGGACTTTCGGTTGACAGGTTCAAGGATCTCATCAAGGATCTGCTGTCCAAAAGATTTAAGGAGTCCGTGGTGGAAGCTAACCTCAAAACAATCGACAGAGCAATAAAGGAGGTAAAAGGGCTATGAAAAAGATGGGATGGAAAGAACTTCCTCCAGGGGCTATTAATCCCTGGGCTGGAAACTTCATGGAAGTAAAAACAGGAAGCTTCAGGGCCGGTTTAAGACCTGTTTTCCACGCAGAGCACTGCATACATTGTTTGTTCTGCTGGGTATTTTGTCCTGATAACGCAATAATAGTTAAGGATGGAAAAGTGACCGGTATAAATTATGACTACTGCAAGGGCTGCGGAATATGTACAGTGGAATGTCCTACTGACCCGAAGAGCCTGACAATGGAAAAGGAAGAGCTTGAGCTCTAAGGAGGGAAAAATGGCTACAAAGAAAGTTTTAAATGG
>JAMOUL010000016.1 GCA_027062035.1 Candidatus Aminicenantota bacterium
GGCAATAAGACAGATAAATCCGGATGTGGTGGCAGCTTATCCCATAACCCCATCCACTTCCATAGTTGAATATATAGCAAAATTTGTTGCAGACGGTCTTATGACCACTGAATTTGTGACTCCCGAGAGTGAACATTCTGCCATGTCAATGTGCGTGGGAGCATCTTCAGCAGGGGCAAGGGTTTTTACAGCCACCGCATCTCAGGGACTGGCATTAATGTTCGAAATTCTTTACATAGCAGCTTCTCTCAGACTTCCTATAGTGGCAGGCATAGCCAACAGGGCTCTCTCAGCACCCATTAATATTCATGGAGATCATTCCGATGTTATGGCTGTCAGGGATACCGGCTGGATTCAGATTCATTCTGAAAATGCACAGGAAGCCTATGATAACATCATTCAGGCATTCAGAATTGGAGAGCATAAAGATGTCTCCACACCGGTACTTGTTACCATGGATGGATTCATACTTTCTCATGCTATGCAGGATATGTTTGTGGAAGAGGACAACAAGGTGAAGTCCTTTGTAGGAGAAAGGGAACCCTTATTTAATATTCTCGACGTTGATAATCCAATAACAGTAGGACCAATTGATTTTACTGACTATTACTTTGAGCATAAAAGGAGCCAGATAGTTGGAATTGAAAATTCTCCCAGGGTTATTCTGGAGGTAGCAGAGGAATTTAAAAAGGAATTTGGCAGAGAATACGGATTTTTCGAACTTTATAAGATGGACGATGCAGAGGTGGCAATAGTTCTTATGGGCTCCACAGCAGGAACTGCAAAGGTAGTGGTTGACGAACTCAGGGAGAAGGGAAAGAAGGTAGGCCTCGTTAAAATAAGGGTTTACAGACCCTTCCCGACCAGAGAATTGGCAGATGTTCTTACCAACCTGAAAGCAGTGGCTGTGCTTGACAGAGCACTTTCACCCGGTAGCATTGGCGGACCGCTTTTCCTTGATCTCAGGTCTGCTCTTTACGAATACGGGAACAAACCCATTATGGTTGATTACATCTATGGTCTGGGCGGAAGAGATATCGCTCCCCATCACATCGCAGAGGTCTATGATAGGCTCGAGAAAATCGCAGCAACAGGGGAGAGAGGAGAGGTTCTCTCCTACATTAACCTTAGAGAATAGGAGGTAAAAAATGGCAATAAGAGCGAGATTAAAGGATCTGTCAGCATTAGAAGATAAATTTGTTTCAGGGCATGGCCTGTGTCCAGGCTGTGGTATTCCCATTATGCTCAGACTGGTTTTAAGGGCTACCGAGCTTCCAATCGTGGCAGCCAATGCCACCGGTTGTCTCGAGGTTTGTTCCAGTGGTTTTCCATATACAGCATGGGGAATTCCCTGGATTCATAATGCCTTTGAAAACGCTGCTGCTACAGCAGCCGGGGTTGAAGCCGCTTACAAGGCCCTTAAGAGAAGAGGGAAACTTCCGGGAGGAGACAAGAAAATAAAGATAGTTGCGTTTGGCGGTGACGGCGGTACATACGATATAGGACTCCAGGCCCTTTCAGGAGCTATGGAGAGGGGACATGACATGGTCTACATATGCTACGATAACCAGTCCTACGCTAACACCGGAGGCCAGCGTTCAGGAGCGACCCCATTTGGAGCATCTGCTACTACCTCCCCTGCAGGTAAAAATATTCCTGGTAAGCTTCAGTGGAGAAAAAATCTTACTGAAATTATGGCTGCTCACGGAATATACGCCGCACAGGCTTCAGTAAGTCACTGGAAGGACCTTTTCCAGAAGGCTCAGAAGGCTATAGAGATAGACGGACCGGCCTTTATAAACGTGCTTATTCCCTGCCCTACAGAATGGAAGACAAATCCTGAAGATGGTGTAAAGCTTGCCAAGATAGCAGTGGACTCCAAAGTATGGCCCCTTTATGAGGTGGAAAACGGAAAGTACAAGATCAATTACTACCCCAAGAAGGAGGTAGACGTTGTAGAGTGGCTTAAACCCCAGGGTCGTTTCGCCCATATGTTCAAACCTGGAAACGAGTGGATGATCGAAGAATACAGAAAACGCGTTAACGAGGAGTGGGAAAGACTGGTAAGGTTGACAAAGGTGTAATAGAATGTAAAATATAGAGGGAGGTGGTATGAGCTTCCTTGTATTATATGGTGATGAATACGAAGAAATAAAGAGGATACTCCTTCAACTGAAAGAGGAAACAAATTCAAGGATTGCACTTGTGGTAGAAAAAAACGGTCAACCAATCGCCTTTACTGGCGAACTGGATGGCGTTGATACCACCTCCCTCGGTTCCCTTGTTGCAGGAAACGTAGCAGCAACGGAAGGATTGGCACGATTGCTGGGCGAGGAAAGTTTCTCCCTTATCTTTGACGAAGGTTTAAATGAAAATCTACATATGACCCTGATTGGTGGCAAATTTATTCTGGCGGTTCTTTTCGATAAGAAAACCTCCCTCGGTCTCGTAAGGCTCAGGGCCAAGAATGCAGCAAACAGACTTGAGAAGGTTTTTGAAAGACTCGAGGAAAAAATGGAAGCTGACAAGAAAAAAATGGGAGGAGAGGAAAGTCCTTTTGAGGATATTTCTGAAGAGGATATTGAAAAATTATTCAAATAGGAGTGGAAGCAGCAAATGGCGTTAATGAATCCTAGATTAAAAGAATTAATTTGCAAGATTGTTTACTATGGTCCAGGACTTGGAGGGAAAACTACAAACCTGAAGTACATTTTTGACCACACGTCTCCCACCAGCAGGGGAGAACTGGTTACGTTAAATACACAGGGGGATAGAACACTGTATTTCGACGTTCTGCCTTTAAATCTGGGTACCATTAAGGGTTATAAGATCCGCTTTCAGCTTTACACTGTTCCCGGTCAGGTGTTTTACTCCGAAAGTAGAAAAATAATCTTAAGAGGAGTGGATGGGGTGGTTTTCGTAGCGGATTCTCAACAGGAAAGAATGGATGCCAACATCGAGAGCCTTGAAGACCTTCAGGATAATTTGCGCCAGTACGATTATTCCTTCTCCGACCTTCCCTATGTGCTACAACTTAACAAAAGGGACCTTCCAAATGTTGTTTCTGTTGAAGAAATGAAAAAGTTGCTGGTGTTAAAGGGAGAACCGGTAGTTGAAGCTATAGCCATAAAGGGTGTGGGGGTAATGGAAACCCTTAAGGAAATAGCAAAGCTCGTTCTTATAAAGCTGAAGAGGGAAATGAGATAATCAATATATCTCCCTCTTTTAATTTTTCCCTTTCTGAAAATCCAGCCTTAACTTCAAGCACATATTTAACCGGTAAGGGAGACTCATAGGTAGGACATATTTCTCCACAGGGAGGTAGATTTTTTTCTATTCCAACTATCTGGAAGTTTTCGTCAATCCATATTATGTCTATGGAAAATTTCATATCCTTCATCCAGAAACTCTGATAGGAAGGTTCCGGAAAAACAAATAACATTCCCTGATCGGATTTGAGCTCTTTCCTGCCGGAAAGGCCCCTCTGCCACTGGGCAGGTGTCAGAGCAAGTTCTGCGGTTATATAGTTTCCAGATGGAAATATAACTGTAGCCCACAGGGTAACAGCAAGTAAGAGGCTCAATTTCCCCTCACCATTGGAACAAAGCTCACAGCAATAAGTTTTTCAGTATCCCATTCTTCAGGACCTGTTCTTGTGATTCGGTAAAGATACTGAAAATATTCGCCTACCGGAATTACCAGTCTTCCACCTATTTTTAGTTGAAGTTTCAGTGCTTCCGGTATTTTTTTGGGGGCTGCGGTGACTATAATAGCATCGTAGGGAGCGTTTTCCTTCCATCCTTCAAAACCATCTCCAACCTTGAAATGAACGTTCCTGTAACCGAGCTCATTTAAAATTTTCTTTGCCCTTTTGCTGAGTTCTTCGATGAGTTCCACTGTATAAACTTCGCAGCCTATTTCAGCCAGGATTGCTGCCTGGTAACCTGAGCCTGTACCTATCTCCAGAACCCTGTCCCCGGGCTTTACTTTAAGTTTTTCAGTCATATAGGCTACTATATAGGGCTGCGAAATAGTCTGACCATAACCAATTGGAAGGGGAAAATCTCCGTAAGCGCTTCCACGTTCTGCAGGAGGGACGAATTTCTCCCTTGGAACCTTCAACATTGCGTTTATCACATTTTTGTCAGTTATTCCCCGACGAATTATCTGTTCTTCTACCATCAATCTTCTAAGCTCGTCAAATCCTTTCATTGGTTCAGTACGAACGGGCAAAGTAGACAAGATGACGAGCAGGCTTCCCACAAACCATACATTTTTTACCCTCAACATCCCCTTCCTCTAAAGGTATTAACCTTATGGTAGCCTTGGTGTCTTCCTTTACCTTCATTTCACATTCCTGAGAACCACACCAGGGAGCTATCACAAAACCTCTTTTTTCCTCAATTATATGCTTAAATTCTTCGTAATCCTCTGTTTTTCTGGTATTTTCCTCTGTGAATTTTTCGGAACGTCTGAAAAGTTCCTTCTGGATTTCATCCAGGAAATAGGCAGTTTTTTCTTCCAGTTCATCCATGGATACTTTTATCTTTTCTCTGGTATCCCTCCTTACTATTACCACCGAGTTTTCCTTTATGTCCCTGGGACCGATCTCTATTCTGAGGGGGACGCCCCTCATTTCCCATTCGGCAAACTTCCACCCGGGAGTGTACTCCTCCCTGGGATCGTATACAACTCTGTAATTTTCCTTAAGCCTTTCTTTTATTTTTTCAGCCACAGGTAGAACGGTTTCCTTATCCTTCATTTTGAAAATGGGTACTATGACTATTTGATAGGGAGCAACCCTCGGCGGTATCACAAGGCCATCGTCGTCACCATGAACCATTATCGTTGCTCCTACAAGTCTGGTTGAAACTCCCCAGGAAGTCTGCCATGCGTATTTGAGTTTCTGGTCTTTATCCTCAAAGCGTATGTCAAAGGCCTTTGCGAAGTTCTGCCCAAGATTATGGGATGTTCCAGCCTGGAGAGCCTTTCCGTCAGGCATTAAAGCTTCAACAGTATAAGTAGCAAGAGCTCCTGCAAACTTTTCCTTGTCGGATTTTCTTCCGGCATAGATCTTTATAGCCAGTTCTGTTTCTATAAATTCCTTATAAATATATAAGATGCGCATCACTTCTTCCTGTGCGTCCTCATAGGTAGCGTGAACTGTATGACCTTCCTGCCAGAGAAATTCAGTGGTTCTGAGAAACGGTCTTGTTACCTTTTCCCACCTCACAACATTGGCCCATTGATTTATGAGTATCGGGAGGTCCCTCCATGAGTGTACCCATTTTGAATACATTGCACAGATTATCGATTCAGAGGTGGGTCTTACTGCCAGTCTTTCCTGAAGTTCTTCGTCTCCGCCATGAGTTACCCAGGCTACTTCAGGAGCAAACCCCTCAACGTGTTCAGCCTCCTTTTTGAGGAAGCTTTCCGGAATAAAAAGTGGAAAGTATGCATTGGTATGGCCTGTTTCTTTGAATCTTTTATCCAGCAATCGCTGTATATTTTCCCAGATAGCATAGCCGGCAGGGCGAATTACCATCATTCCCTTCATGGGGGCATAATCTGCCAGTTCAGCCCTTCTGATGACCTCAATATACCACTGGGAAAGATTTTCTGATTTTCTTGGAATTTCCTGCACCAGCTTCTCTTCCATCTACTCCCTCCTTTTTATGTATCCTTTTTCGATTAGCTGCATAACAGCACCCTTAAACTCTTCCTCTGTTATCGGCATAATATGGAATATTTCTTTAAGACTGGTTCTTCCATCTATCAAAGAGAGGATAAACGCCTGTTGTGGTGAGAGGGGCTCTTCCTTTTCAGCATCAATTTTTTCATATACGTGGGAAAATTCCACATCCATTTCCCTTTCGATTTCTTCGAGCACCTCTTCTGCTTCTTCTATGTTCAGCTCGTCTTTAATTTTTTCCATAATTGCTACTGCTCTAAGGAAGTTGGGATTATCCTTTTTAACTTTTCTTAAATATGAGAGAGCCCCTTTTAAATTACCTTCTGAGAACAGCTTTATTCCCTTCTCAAAGGGATCCACGCGGCTTTCAAGTACTGCATTCAGCTCAGAAAGGTTTAAACCCGCTTCCTTAAATTCTTCTTTTGCTATTTCTAAATACTCAAATACTTTAGTATTTCTGGCCTGTTTTGTTTTTGCAAGAGTCATCCAGTATTCATAGGCCTTTGTATAATTTTTTGCCACATATGCTTCCAGTCCTTTATTAAGAAGTAGATCCGGCGAGATAAGTTTGTGAAGAATTTCATTGCTGATTGTCTCGATTGGAGTGTCTTTATCGAATATCAGAACATTTTCTCTTAGGTCCCTTTGCCTTATTTTCACATCGGGATCTTTTATTATAACTGTAATTGGAGCTCTTTTTTCCCAGAGTTTTTCGAGATTAAAAAATATTTGTCCTCTGGTTAAAGTCCCGAGGGGGTATTGTATTATTACAAGCTCGTCCTCGAAATGCGCAATTTCTTCAGGGGAGTATATTCGGTTAAGTTTTATTCCTTCCTTTGAGAGTATTTTGTTTAACCCCTCATAGGTTCTGTCTTCACAAAGAGCTATTCCCTTCATTGGGCTTCAAATTCCTTCCTTATGTCAGGATAAAGAGGAAATTCGTCGGTAAGTTTTCTGACCTCTTCTCGCACTTCTTCTATTATTTTTTCGTTATCAATGTTGTGCAGGACCCTGGATATGAGTCTTCCCACCTTCTCCATTTCCTTTTCCTTCATTCCTCTTGTTGTTAAAGCCGGTGTTCCCAATCTTATTCCACTGGTTACAAGGGGAGGTTGTGGATCGAATGGTATGGTATTTTTATTCACCGTAACCCCGGCTCTTTCAAGCGCTTTTTCTGCTTCCTTTCCTGTTATTTCAAGGGAACGGAGGTCCACCAGCATCAGGTGGTTGTCAGTTCCTCCGGAAACTATTCTGAGTCCTTCATCCTGAAGTGTTGCTGCGAGGGCTTTAGCGTTTTTAACTATTTGCCCTGCATATTCCTTAAACTCATCGCTCATTGCCAGTTTGAAGGCTACGGCTTTGGCTGCAATGATATGTACCAGAGGGCCTCCCTGTGCTCCCGGGAAAACAGCTCTATTTAATTCTTTTCTGTATTCCTTCTTTGAAAGAATGAATCCCCCTCTGGGTCCCCTCAGAGTTTTATGGGTGGTAGAGGTGACAAAGTCAGCATAGGGAACCGGAGATGGATGGACTCCTGCTGCTACCAGGCCCGCTATATGAGCCATATCCACCATAAAGATTGCTCCCACCTCGTCTGCTATTTCTCTAAACCTTTTAAAATCTATAAACCTTGGATAGGCAGAGGCTCCTGCAACTATCAGTTTTGGTTTGTGTTCCTTTGCCAGTCTTAAAACTTCATCGTAATCTATTGTTTCAGTTTCCCTGTTCACCCCGTAAAAAACAACGTTATACCAGCGCCCTGTAAAATTGAGAGGATGTCCGTGGGAAAGGTGCCCACCATGAGAAAGATTCATTCCCATCATTGTGTCTCCTGGTTCCAGCACTGCAAAATAGACTCCCATATTGGCCTGTGTTCCCGAATGTGGCTGAACATTAGCAAATTCTGCTCCGAAAAGCTCCTTGGCTCTATTTCTTGCAAGGGATTCAACCACATCCACGAATTCACAGCCGCCATAATATCTCTTTTTTGGATATCCTTCTGCATATTTGTTGGTAAAAACTGAAGCCGCTGCTTCGAGAACTGCTCTTGAAGCGAAATTTTCTGAAGCTATCAGTTCAAGGGTGGAGTGTTGTCTTACCGTTTCATTGTATACTGCCTCTGCAATTTCTGGATCAGCCTTTCTTAAATCTTCAAACATCATCTCCTCCTTTACATTTTTCTTCGAGCTCTTTTATTTTAAATAATCTTTTATTATGCCTTTCTCCCTCATATGGAGTTTCAAGCCAGGCCTTTACAAAGGCTCTTGCTTCTTCAGGGCTTTCTATTCTTCCGCCGAAGGTTATTATATTGGCGTTGTTGTGTCTGGAGGCCATTTTAGCAGTATATACGCTGTGTACAAGAGCTGCCCTTATTCCTTCCACCTTGTTGGCTGCTATGGACATTCCTATTCCAGTGCCGCATATAAGTATTCCCCTTTCTGCTTCTCCTTTTGACACTGCCTTTGCTACCTTTTCAGCGTATTCAGGATAATTTACTGACTCGGTTGAGTGGGTTCCAAGGTCAAGCACTTCGTGTCCGAGTTCCTTTAAATAATCCTTGACATTTTCCTTTAACTCAAAGCCGGCATGATCGGAACCAATGGCAATCTTCATGGGAATATAATAAATATTTTTCTTATTTAAGTCAATTACATGTGTAAGTTGTTTCCTTATAGAAACCCTGCTGTGAAAGAGTCGATAAATTTAACTCGTTATCTATAAAAAGACACTTTCTTGCTATTTATTTCTGCTGTTTGCCGAGTTATTGTGCGGGAATTTAATAATACAATGGAATTAATGAACCGACAAAATTGTCGAATTTTCGACAATTTTGTCGAAAATAGAATACCAGATAGGTTTGTAACTCTTATGTTTTTCTGGCATGAAAATTGCTTGGTAACAACTATAGGAGGTGTATGATGAGAAAATTTTTCTATTTACCCCTATTTTTTTTAATAACCTGTTTATTGATTTTTGGTCAGACAATTTCTGATGTTAGGCTTCAACCATCTCAAAGCACCTATAATGCGGGGGCATCGGTAAAAATCTACTGGAATTATACAGGACTTTCAATACCGTCAGATGCACTTGTAAAAATAACCCTCTGGAGAGAGGGAAGCTCTCAAAATATCTGCAAAATAGCTGAAAACGTAAGAATTACTACTGGCTCCACAGGGTTACGCTGGACTATACCAGAAAAGTGTACAAATCCACATACCGGTGCACAGGAAAACTTAACACAGGGGAATCTATGGGTAAGGGTAAGATGGCAGAGACATAACGTGTGGGGAGAGAGTTCAAAATTCACAATAAAAAAAGATTATACATCTCTTGTTTATACTTCAGGAATTCTGAAACAGATCTTCCCAGAAGCTTTGACTCCCATGATTTACGATATCAAAATAATACATGTTAAAAATCATTTTTATAAAGTGACCTGGAAATACGCGAATATACCGCCAGATCAGAGATTTTGCCTGTATTTGTATAAAAATAATAATCCTGTATGCCGACTGGATGTTATTCTTGTTAAAGAGAGAGAAGCGCTCCTTTCTTTCATGAATCTATGTCTCTCCCCCATGGACACTAAGCTCATCAAAAAGAGGGAAGGAGTTTATAGGTTAGTATTCGATTTTACTGATTATACTAATTATAAAGATGTTAAATTTTACTCCCAACCTATAAACTCTTTATTTTTTCCAGAGCTTTCGATTAGTGATATAAGTATATCCACTCGAAGGGGGCGTTCTTATGTCCTTTTAATAATTTCAGTAAGAAATGGTGGACCTGCTGCTTCTTCTCCATTTGGTTTGAGGATCTCAGGACGCGATGCATACGGTCATACTTTTACAAAGACAGTATATACCAATACAGGATGGGATGCATGGCAGAAGAAATCCGTGGCTGTTGAAGTACCTTCAAAACCTTTCTCATGGAATAACTGTTGCATAAAAGTTACTTTGATTAAGAATGGGGTGGAAACAAACGGTTATTATCCTGATTCCCCATCAACTAAAGAGAAATGTTTTACCCCTCCCCATGTGGTTGGTCATATGTAAATTGTAAAAGTGAAATTGGATGGCATGGTGAAAACATAATTAAGAACCAAGGTTCAGGTTTTATAATTTAAAAGATGCAATTATTAAGGTGTAGTTTATAGTTTGTACGATCTGTTCAGCTGCCTTTTATGTCATATTAAAATATGGTAAATTTCTTTTATGAAAGTTGAAATAAGAAAACCAGAAAAGGAAGAGCTGGAAAAGCTCGGGGTGTTTAACTGGCCAATCTGGGAAAAGGAACCATCTGAGTTCGATTGGTACTATGATTCGACAGAAGTTTGTTACTTCCTCGAAGGAAAGGTTGTTGTAGAGACCGAAGAGGGTGATTACACTGTGGGAAAAGGTGACCTGGTGCGGTTCCCTGCGGGTCTGAAATGCAGGTGGAGAGTTATAGAAAGGGTCAGAAAGCACTACAACTTTGAATAACACCCGTTAATTTTTCAGAATAAAGACTCTATCCTTACCGGAAAGGTCTTTTACTATTGTAGAGTTCGGATATTCTTTTTTTAATCTCAAAGAAAGGGCAGGGGAGATCTCAAGCAGAATATAACCGTTTCTCTTAAGGATATTCCTTCCCATTTCTATTATTTTCCTTATGTGAAAAAGGCCATCCGGAGGTGAGAGATACGCCTCCTGTGGCTCGTATCTCAGTTCAGGATAAACATCTTCACCTGGTGCTATATACGGGGGGTTAGACACAATTATATCTACAGGCCCTTTAAATGAATTAAGAAGATTTCCTCTCACAAATATGATGTTTTTCACGTTGTTTAAACGGGCATTTTCCATGGAAAGTTCAATAGCCATGGGATTTATATCCACAGCAAAAATTTTTGCCTTCGGGAAAAGGCTACCCAGCACTATTGCTATAACGCCTGTTCCTGTGCCAACATCTATTATTTTTTCTTTACCCTTAATTATTTTTTTACATTCTTCAATGAGAACCTCTGTTTCCGGTCGCGGAATAAAAACGCCTTCTTTTACAATAAATTTTCTTGAGTAAAATTCCACTTCGCCCAGAATGTATTGAAGAGGATATCGCTTTTTACGAAGTTCTATAAGTTTCAGCAGCTCTTCTTTATCTACAAAAATATCCTTTGAATATAATTCTTCTCTGGAAGCTCCGGAGAGCTTTCTCACAATGAGTTCTGCTTCAAGGTGTGGATTTTCAACTTCGTTTTTTAGAAGATTAAAGGCGAGAAGAAGAGCCTGCTTTGCTGTCAATTGAGTGATAATTCTTTCTCCAGCCTTTTTGCCTCGTAAAAGGCAATCAATCTGTCAATTATTTCATCGAGTTCCCCATCAAGTACTTTTTGAAGATCATACAGGGTGAAGTTAATTCTGTGGTCTGAAATTCTGTTCTGGGGAAAATTATAAGTTCTTATTTTTTCGCTTCTTTCTCCTGTGCCAACCTGAGACCTTCGTGCTTCTGATATGTCCTTTTGTTGCTCCTTTAAAGCCTTCTCATACAATCTGGCCCTCAGGATCTTCATAGCCTTTTCCTTATTTCTGTGCTGGGATTTTTCGTCCTGACAGCTTACAACTATACCGGTGGGTAGATGGGTTATTCTTATTGCAGTGTAGTTTCTGTTGACATTCTGTCCTCCGGGCCCTGAAGCTCCAAAGGCCTCAATTTTCAGTTCTTTCGGTTCTATTTTAACGTCTATTTCTTCAGCTTCTGGAAGAACTGCTACAGTGGCGGTAGATGTGTGAATTCTTCCTCCTGTTTCTGTTACAGGTATTCTCTGGACCCTGTGAACTCCACTTTCATATTTCATCCGGCTGAATGCTCCCTTTCCCTTTATAAGGGCAATGATTTCCTTGAATCCTCCGAGGTTAGAGGGATGGGAGTCAAGAACCTCCATTTTCCAGCCCTTTTTTTCGGCATATCTGGTATACATCCTGAAAAGGTCCGCTACGAACAAAGCCGCTTCGTCGCCTCCAGCTCCTGCTCTTATTTCCAGTATAACGTTTCTCTGATCGTTGGGGTCCTTCGGCAAAAGAAGTCTTTTTAACTCTTGCCTGAGTTGTTCAAGTTTTGCCGAAAGGGTCTTTATTTCCTCTTCAGCCAGTTCTCTGAGTTCCTTGTCGGATTCACCAAGGAGAGATTTGGCTTCAGTGAATTCGTTTTCCAGTTTTTTGTATTCTCTGAATTTTTTTATTATGGGTTCTAACTCAGCGTGTTCCTTTGCTAATTCTTTAAATTTCCTGGGGTTCTGCAGGATTTCCGGAGAGGAAAGTTGCCTCTCCAGCTCCTCAAACCTCTCCTCGAGGTTTTTCAGATGCTGAAACATTATTTAACGTAGCTATCCCCGTACTTTTTCCTGAATTTTTCTACCCTACCGGAGGAATCCATTATCTTTTGCTTCCCTGTAAAAAATGGATGGCATAAATTGCAGACTTCAACATGAATTTCCTTTTTTGTGGAGCGGGTCACAAAGGTGTTTCCACAGGCACAGGTCACAACACATTCATAATATTCAGGATGTATTCCTTTTCTCATAACTATCCTCCTTAAAGTTTACAAAGTAATTATAACAGGTATATCAAGAGTTCAGACCCTCTTCCTCCAGAATAGAGGAAATGACCCTTTTTATTTTGCCCTTGTCCTGACAGTCCCTGAGCTTAAGGAAAATAATATCTCTTTCCTCCATTTCCACTCTTGAAATTATTGGTTCATATTCGTTAAAGGCCTCCACCAACCTGGGGATCAAAACAGGATTGGACGGAGTTTTTATGCTCACAAGGGTGGAGGAATTGAATTCCCTTATGTGAAAACATGTGGTGAGCTGATCTTTAAGACAGGTCCATCCCAATTTCATCAGAGTTATTAATTCGTCTTCGGATGCACTTACCCTGTAGAAGTCTTCGAGACTGTAATAAAACTCTCTTAAAATGCGGGGAGGTATATCAGGTAGCTTTTCCTTGATTACAGTATATTTTACCTTTTCAGCCTCCCTCATTCCTTCATCAAAATCTCTAAAATCGCCTATTACTTCCTTTAACGCTCTTTTCAGGTTTTGATAGATTTCCTCGATGGAGGAGAAATACTCCAGATATATCCTGAGATCTATTATCTCATAATACCAGTTACCCATTCTTCTTGGATTCTTTGCTGAGCGAATTTCAACCCCGGTAACCTTTTGAAGTTCTCTTATGATTTTGTAGCTTTCCTTTACCTTGTGAACCACGATGAGCTTGAACTCCACATTAAATTCAGTAGCTCCAACTGCTGAGAAAAAGACCTGAGGAAGTCCTGTGTTTTCAGCTTCTCTTATAAGAACAGGAATTATTGCTCTGGCATAGTGTTCGAATCCACCTATTCTCTGAATTCTTTCGGCTCTCCTTACCTGACTTTTCAAAAATTTGTTCTCCAGGAAGTCCTTCAATTTCATCTTTACGCCTTCGGGTAGAGGATTTGTTCTTTCGTCAACAACTTCCACGTGGATTACAGCTATTCCGTCCCTTGTTTTGTATTCTTTATAGAACATTACCCTGTGATCAGGATAAATATGCCAGAGGATTCTCACCATATCTTCAAGGGTTAGCTTATCAACCCTGTCTGCGGCGGTGATGGCAGTGAAAACCCCTCTTTTGGTGGGTATGTCCATGATATTAATCTGTATTTT
>JAMOUL010000017.1 GCA_027062035.1 Candidatus Aminicenantota bacterium
TGGAGACTGTGTGGAAGCCTGTCCCTTTGATGCCATCCACATGAATGACAAGGGTATTCCGGTTGTTGACGAAGAGAAGTGCACCGGATGCGGCCTCTGTGCGGAAGCCTGCCCGAGAGATATAATCGTTATAGAGTCCATCAATAAAAGAACATATGTTTTCTGTCGCTCTCAGGATAGCCCCAAGAGATCCAGAGAGGTTTGTTCCGTTGCGTGCATTGCCTGTGGAATTTGCGTTAGACTTTCCCCTGAAGGACTTGAGATGCAGGGGAATCTGGCTGTGGTAATAGATCCGGAAAAGGTTTCCGATCAGGCAATTGAGAAATGTCCTACAAAGGTGTTGTTTAGAATATGAGTCTTGAAACAGCAATGGTAGTTAAAGTAGAAGGAGAATTTGCTTACCTGATTCCCTCCGCGCCTGAAGCCTGCGAGCATTGCACCATGAAGGAACTATGCGTGGGAAATACAGAAGGAAAAATAAAGGCCATAAACAAGGTGGGGGCTGAAGAGGGAGATTTTGTGGAGTTTGATATAGATATAGGAAAACTCAATAAAAGCCTGATATTAATTTCCTTTGTGGGGCTTGTGCTTCTTTTTGCTGGAGCTTTAATAGGTTATTATTTGAATCCCTTTAAAATAAACCCCTCCCTATCTGGAGGGTTGTTTGCAATCGCGTTTTCTCTCTTAGCCCTTCCTCTTTTAAAGGGGAAGAGGTTCTCTTCAAGAGAGCTATATCCTGAAATAAAAAGAGTGATAAGGAGGAAAATATGAACAGGCGTGAATTCCTTACTCTTGCAATCTCAGCCCTTGGAGCATCTGCGTTCAAATTAAAGGCAAAGGGGAATAATGGTAGCATAATTTTTACTTCCGCTAATCCTGCTGAAGCACTTAAAAGGTTGAAAAAGGAGCTCGGAAGCTTTAAGCTCATCCCGGCAGATGAGGAGACCAGAAGAATTTTATCTATTGCAGGAGAAACTGGATCTGGAAAGAGGGCCCTGGTTTTTGCCAGGAAGCTGGAGACACCGGTTGAGACAAGCGTTACCTTTGTAAATAATGGAGATATAAAGGACCCGAGAAGGAAATATTCTTCATTTTATTCCTATCTCAGGAAAGAAAGGAAAGGACAGTATCTTATCAGTATAGTTTTCGAAGGCCCTGCAAGAGGAACTTCAAGGGCTGTAGTGGAGATAAATGGAAGAAGAGCAGCGGAGATAGACCTCAGGAAGGACGGAAAATATACCTTCAAGGGAGCAAAGGGTCCCATGGTACTTGAAGTGAAGGATGGGAGAGTCGCTGCTATTGAAAGTTCATGCGAAAAGAAGATATGTGTAAAAACAGGGTTTATTTCCTCTCCCCATGAGAAGATAATATGTATTCCCAACAGGATAGTGGTTTCCATAGAAGGAAGCAGTCTGGATGGAGTAAGCTTCTAATAATTGCCCTCCTTTTTCTTGTTCCCTTTTGTGGGAAAAAGAAGGAGGGAATTTCCCCATATTCCAGAACTAAATTTTTACTGGGTACCTATGTAACTATCAGGGTTTATTCTGCGAATAATCCTGAACAGGTGGTGGAAAAAGCCTTTTCTGAAATAAAGAGGATATCCCTGAAATATTCCTTTGAGAAAAAGGAAAGTTATCTATCAAAGCTGAACAGGGGAGAAGTTAGTATAGATGCTGAGACTAAGTATCTTTTAAGCTTTGCTTCCCGCTTATATGAAGAGTCCAGTGGTGCCTTTGATCCCACTATAGGAAAGTTAAAAATTCTCTGGGGTTTTAATTCAAAACCCAGATTGCCCTCCGCAGGGGAGATTAAAGAGGCTCTGAAATTTGTGGGCCTGGATAAACTTAGATTTGAAAACGGAAAAATCATCTCGAAGGGTGTTCTTCTTGATTTTTCCGCCTTTGCAAAGGGTTACGCCGTGGACAAAGCATGTGACATTTTAAATAAATCAGGGATTAAATCCGCTTTAATAGATGCAGGCGGGGATATCCGGGTTATAGGAACAAAACCCGGAGGATTGCCCTGGCAGATAGGAATAAAAAACCCAGTGGGCGCTGGAATAATAAAGGTAATTGAGCTCAAAAATTCTGCTATAGCCACTTCTGGAGACTACGAGAACTACTTTATAAAGAATGGAAAGAGATACCATCACATACTTAACCCTAAAACCGGTTATCCGGCATGGGGACTTCACAGTGTGTCTGCGATTGCGGCCACCGCTATGGAAGCGGATGCATATGCCACAGCAGTCTTTGTCCTTGGTAAAGATGGAGGGTTAAGCTTTGCCAGAAGATCAGGGTTCAGAGTCATACTGGTAGATAAGGACGGGAAGATTTGGGATTCGGGATCCCCCCGATAGTGCTTTCGTTTTTATCAGTAAAAATATATTATTTATCTCAGGAAAATAAGAGGAGGAAATATGAGAAGGACTAACCCCGCTTTTTTGAAGTTTTTACTTATATTGGCTCTTGCTTTTTCCCTGTATCCCTGCTTTTCAATAGTTGTGGGGAGGAAGGCTTCCTATAATGGTGCAGTTCTCTTTGCCCACAATGAAGATGACCTCGGGAATGACGTTCTGCGCCTGTGGAAAATAGAAAGACGGATTTACAACGAAAAATTTCCGCTTCTCTACGGCGATAAGGAACAGATTGGAGAAGCGTATTCAATTTTGTGGATAGAGCTGAAGAATCAGTTTGTTGCAGATACCTATGTTAATGAATTTGGCGTGGCTGTTGCATCGGACGCATGTCCTTCGAAATTCGGGGACTCCGGAAAGGGGATTCTATACTTTCTCAGAAGAATTGTTGCCGAAAGGGCTAAATCTGCAAGGGAGGGGGTTTTGCTCGCCGGAAAATTAATCAAAAAACACGGATATCCCAGTGGCAGAACCCTTATTATTGTGGATCCTGAGGAAGGCTGGTTTCTCCATATTCTTGGTGGTAAACACTGGCTGGCATGGAGGGTGCCAGACGATGCTGTTGCCACAATTCCCAACTTTTATACTTTAAAGAAGGTAAACCTCAATGACAGTGCGAACTTTCTTGCATCAGAAAATGTAATAAAGCTCGCAATTGAGAAGGGATTTTATGATCCTGAAAAGGATGGAGAGTTCGATTTCGCCAGAGTTTTTTCTGAGGAGTATGCGTACAATACATCGAGAAACGTTTACAGGCAGTGGAGGGCCATGGAACTCCTTTCCGGGAAGAAATATCCCAGAAAGACCGGCCTTCCTCCGTACTTTAAGCCCGCAAAAAAGATAACTCCGGGGGATCTTTTCAGGGTATTGAGGGATCATTATGAAAATACAGATTTATATATAAGGAAAAATAAAAGGGATTTTACACCTCATACCATGAAGGCAAGGACCATTTGTGCCTTCCATACCAGATATTCCTTTGTAATGGAGCTCAGAAATAATCTTCCAATGGACATTGGAACTCTCATGTGGTTTTCACCTTCAAGGCCTGGAGAATCGCCGTATATACCTATTTATTTCGGCGTGAGGACCTTTGGAGACGAATTGATAGGAAGAAAGCCAGCATCTCATAGGGAGGTGTTGACCTTTCATTTTAATCTCGAACCTTCAGAGGTAATGGGGGTCACCAATTTCTTCTATTATCCCTTCAAAGTACTGACAGACCAGCTGGAAAAGGATTATTTGAAAAAGATTCCCAGGATTCGTCAGGAATGGAAGGCTCTTGAGGAATATTATTTCAGCGTTTTGCCCTATGTGGAAAAGACCGCTTTAAGAATTTACAGAGAAAGGGGAAAGGAGGAAGCGGATAAATTCCTCACAAACTTTGTTACAGGGGCCATGTATATGGCACGCAGGAAGGCGCTCCATCTCATTGAGGCTATTTCAGGTACGAAGGTAAATAAAAATTGATGTTATAAGAAAGACAAAATCCCTTATTATAAGTGAAAAAGAAATTTCTTCGCTGAAGGGTCCAAAGCAGCCGCAGCTGGATTTTGCTCCCTTTGCAAGGGCGATGGAAACTATAATAATGAAGAATATATTTAAGGCAGCAATAATTAAGGCAGATTCCTTTCTTAAGTAGGGGATAAATAATCCCAATCCCGAGAAAAACTCAAGCCATGGGAGAAAGAGAACCCCTGCAATCGCAATAACACGTGGAAATATCCTGTAATCCAGTACATCCTGAAAGAAGAGTTCCGGGTCAAGTATTTTACCTATAGCCGATAAAATAAATACCGCTCCAAGAAAAAGAATCGCGAAGTATTCAATTATTTTCATTTTTCCATATCCTCCACCCGTCAAAGAATAGATATACCCTGTATCCCTGTTTCTTTAATTTATCTGCCAGTTCAAGGGTGATGTCGTAGGTGTCTTCATCATTGTATATCACAACCTTTTTTTCCCTGGGAATATTTATTTCAGGATCATAAAGGATTGCCCCCGGGATGTGACCCTTTTCATACTTTTCCTTACCTCTAATATCTATAATTACAGGGGTTTCATTCAATATTTCTTTGAACTCCCTGAATCCTATAGAACGGATTTCTCCTGCATTTCTGAAGAAAATACTGGATCTTTTAAGATACAAAATCACCCCTTCAATTGTTCCAGCAAGGAGTGTGAGCAACAGTATGATTATTAATTTTTTTAGCATATTAGAATTATATAAACTACACAGAAAACTGTCAATGAAAACCTTTAATTAATCCCGGTGCTGTTGATATTTTTACAGACCTAAATCGTCGGAGATTTCCTGCATGGCTTCAAGACATGTTTGCATGAATTCGTCAAGGGAGATGCCCAATTTTTCACACTCTTTTATCTGCTCTCTGTTGGCTCCTGCAGCAAACCTTTTTTCTTTAAATCTTCTTTTAAGAAACTGAAGGTCCACTCCCTCAAGTTTTTTCGAAGGGTGCATCAATGCAGCCGCCACTATGAGACCTGTTAGTGGATCAGCGGAGTAAAGAGCCCATGCCATTTTTGACCTTGGTTCTTCTCTGTAAGCATGGGCCCTTATAGCGTGAAGGATGTCTTCATCGTCAATTCTGTCCTTGAGAATTTCCATCGCCACCAGGCCATGTTTTTCAGGTGAGTCCACTGTTTTTTCATAGTCAATGTCGTGGAGAAGTCCTGCCAGTGCCCACTTCTCGGCATCTTCGTTGAACCTCTCAGCCAGCTTTCTCATGCATGCCTCTACAGCAAGACAATGTTTTACAAGATTTTTGTGCTTAAGATTTGCTTTTAATAGTTCCAGGGCTTCTTTTCTCTCCATTTTTCATTTATCTCCTTGTTGGCGGTGCCGGAGATATGGTTGCCCACAGACCACGGTTTCCATCGAAGAATTCAAGGGTTTTTCTGATGGGATCCAGGTACAGACTTCTGCCACCGGCAGAGAGGCGGAATGTCCCATTTCTTGTCCGGGTTACAGTCAGATTTATGAAGGCCTTTCCCCTGAAGTACATCGTTCCCCTGTGCTTTACAGGGTCTATAAAAATCTGTATTGGAGGATTACCTTTAAATACAAGGGTTACCTCACTCCCCCTCCTGTAAAGGGTGAAATTCGCCCAGTGAAGTATTCCTCCATATCTGAAGAATGCCTTTCTTGAGACTAAATCCACATGCATATTATCAGGACCGCTGCTGTCCAGAATGAACTCTCTTCCCGGTATGGCAGTTTTGACCCTCAGATATGCAAATGTATTTCCCATGAAATAAATTGTTCCGTTTCTGGATTTCAAATTAAACTTTATGGAAATTTTTCTCGGGGACTTAACCACATAGGTGGAAGCAACAGGCTGTATCTGGCCAGTGTACCCACCGCCTCCATAGCTTCCCCTTATTGCAAAGGAAGGGCTTACAGCCCTTTTCCCTGTCCTTGTTATTATTTCAATATAATACCCGTTGCCAGAGGGTACACTTTCAAGAATTCTCCAGTAATAATAGGTTGTGGCCTTTGAGCGGTTTCTGTTATTTGGAAGAGATAGATTCTCAAGGGTGCCAAGTCTCATAAAAGTACGTCCGTTTCTTTTCAGGTAAATCGTGAGAGATTCCGGGTATGTATATGCGGTCCATTCAATTTTTAATAAAGAATTTACTCTGTAGGTTCCGGACCTCGGAGAAATGATTCTCAAAGAGGAACCTCTGTAAAACTGTCCCATAACAGGAATGCTTAAAAATAGTACCAATGTCACCGCTAAAAACTTCTTCATCGTTCACCTCCTTCATATAAATTATCTTAATTGATTTTGAATTTCAGGTAAACTAAAATCAGTTTAAATAAATGAAAATTGCCTATTTAATTTCTTTAATAGCTTCTTCTCTCTGGTACAGCGGCATTTTTGCAGCTCCATATTTTAAAGCACTTGGAAGAGACACCTCATTTATTTACTATATATATTCCTTCGTATGTCATCAGGACCCCGCAAGAAGCTTTTTCCTCATGGGAAATCAACTGGCGGTTTGTTCGCGATGTACCGGAATCTATTCAGGGGCATTCCTGTTCATTCTGTTTTCCCCCGTATGGAAACCGAAGCTATCAAAGAAAAATGTTATAATACTTGCGATTCCACTAATTGCAGGCAAATTGATGGAATGGATTGTGGGTTTTTCATCCAATATAGAAAGGTTTATCACAGGATTTCCCTTTGGAATCCTTGTGGGTATGGGGTTTCTGTATGGCATAAGTTCTCTTTTAGGAGGTTCCCATGAAGGGTGATTTATACAAATCTGCTATTTTCGGAGGAGTGGTTATCGGGCTTCTCAGCGGGATTCCCCTGGTTAACCTTGGTAACTGTCTCTGTTGCATGTGGGTTATTGCCGGCGGTATCTTTGCCCTTTATCTTTATCAGAGGGATTCCACTGTAAAACTGGATGCTGGAGATGGATTTACTGTAGGAGCCCTTGCAGGGGTTGTGGGAGCACTGGTAGCTACCCCGCTGGATCTGCTTTTCTCTGTATGGACCAGAAACATGATGATGAAATTTCTGGAAATGTATGGCGGAGAAATAAAAGGTTACGAGAGCTATTTTACCACCCATTCCTTTGCAGCTACTTTTATGATAAGAATAGTGGTTTTCGCTATTTTTAGCGCCATAGGAGGAGCAATTGGTACCGCATTATTTAAACCAAAAACCGACGGTAATAGTTAATCCAGTTTCCGGTAGAGGGAAAACCTTTAGAAACTGGGGGAAGATGAAGGCTTTTCTTTTGAGGAGGTTCAGGGAGATAAGGGAACGTTTTACAGAGGCACCCCGGCATGCCATGGAGATAGCAAGGGAAGAGATAAAAAGGGGAGTGGAACATATTATTACAGTGGGGGGAGATGGAACTTTAAATGAGGTGATCAATGGGTTTTTTGAAAATTTTAAACCCATAAACCCGGAGGCCAAGGTTTCTCTGCTTCCATCAGGAAGAGGGAATGATTTTGCAAAATCCCTGAGGGTTCATCCCAAACGATTGACCTTTTCGAAGAGTATTGAGGTAGACCTTGTAAAAATGAGGGATAGATTGTTTATAAATGTTCTTGATATGGGGCTCGGTGGCGAGATTGTGAGCAAGCTGGAGTCGAAAAATAATTCCGGAATTGTTTATACATTCTGTTTGTTCAGGGAGTTTTTCAGGTACAGGCCAAAGGAATATGTGATTTATGTGGATGGAGAGAAAATAGAAGGTAAGTTTCTCACAGTTATTGTTGCCAACGGAACGACCTTTGGAGGAGGAATGAAGGTGGCTCCTGAAGCCTCGCCATCAGACGGAATCCTTGATGTTGTAGCCATAGGAGAATTTTCCCCTGTGGAATTTATGTTGAATATATGGAGGCTTTATACAGGACGGCTGCTTTCACATCCCAAGGTCGTATTCAGAAAGGGCAGGAAAATAAAGATAGAAACTCATGAACACTATGGTGAGTTTGACGGAGAGCTTTTCAAGGCTTCTAATCTTGAACTTGAAGTGATTAAAGGGGGAGTGGAGTTTCTTTTATGAAACTTCCCAGATTAAGGGCCCTGGAATTCATACCCCACAGGGAAGGCGAAATTAATGGATTCATCGTTAGAGACCCACTTATGCTGACAGGAAATGTGATATTTATTCCGGAACCAGTGGCGTTCATACTATCCTTTTTCGACGGCGAAAGGGAATTCGTGGATGTCCAGGAAGCTTTTCTCAAGAAATACGGAGAAATGCTATTTACAGAAGATATTGAAAGATTGATAGACGATTTCGATAGTCAATTACTTCTGGATAATGAGAATTACCGTTCCAGACTGGACAATATCCTGAGGGAATACCGTGAAGCTCCCTATAGAAAACTTCACTCCTTACCCAGAACCTATAAGGATTTTTCCCTTCTGAGGGAAAGAATAAGAGAAAAAACAAAGGAGAAAGAGGAGCCTGAGAAGGGCATTATTTCTCCACATATTGATTATGAGCGGGGGCTTGAAGGATATTCCCTTGCCTATTCTGGATGGAGGGCCTTTGAAGGAAAAACATTGATTTTTCTTGGGGTTAATCATACTCCCTTCAGTGACAAATTCATTCTTACTGGAAAAGGATATGAGACCCCCTGGGGGAATGTTGAACCTGATTTAGAAGCAATAAAAGCCCTTGAAGAAGTTCTGGAAGATCCATATGGAGACGAACTTGCCCATGCCTTTGAGCATTCCATTGAATTGAATGTTGCATTTTTGAAGGCTTTAATGGATAATTTTAAAATGGTGGGGCTACTTGTTCCCAGTTTTGTACATTCGATAGAAGAAGGGAAGTTGCCCGAAGGTTATGAGCCAGTTTTCGAAGTTTTGCATGAGCTTTCATCCCTGCCCGGATATTTCCTTGTTTCAGCCTCTGATCTCAGCCATTATGGCTTGAGATTTGGAGATGGGGTGAAGGCAGAGAAACTTTTACCATCGGTGGAAGCCTTCGATAGAAGGATTCTTGAACAGGCAGAGAGGGGAAATGGAGATGGATTTCTTTCCCTCTTTTTTCCCCATAAAAATGCCACTCACGTTTGCGGAACCGGGTCTATTTATGTATTCTTAAAAAGTATAAATACCAAAGGTAAATTACTTGGTTACTTTAATGCATTGGATCCCGATGGGGGCTCCGCTGTTAGTTTTGCGGCACTAATATACTAAATAATTAAAAATTTAAGGAGGCAAAAATGGAAATGCCAAGGATGAGACCCCCGATGGGATGGTTTCCCATCCCCGAATATGTAAAAAGGGCCGCGGAGAAGTATCCTGATACAGTTGCTATGCGAATAAAGCGGGGGAAAGATTGGTTTTCATACACTTACGGGGAGCTTCTTCAGAAGATGAAAAGGCTCTCAGCGTTTTTAAGGAATGAAGGTATAGGGGAGGGAGACAAAGTATCCGTGTTGGGAGAGAACAGACCAGAATGGGGACTTTGCTATCTTGGAATCCAGTGGGCAGGTGCTACAGTTGTACCATTAGACGCCAGGTTGAAGCCCCCGGAATATCTGCACATTATGAACGATGCAGGGGTTAAATTGCTCTTTGTATCCGCTTCGAGACTCGGGGACATAGAAGAGATAAAGGATAAGGTACCCTCATTAAAGAAAATAGTAACAATGGATGAGGTTAATGGTTACCTTAGTCTGGATAAGATCTTTGATAGTTTTACCGAAGAGCCACCGATGGAAAAAATAAAACTGGATGACCTGGCGGTTATACTTTATACATCCGGGACCACCGGCACATCCAAGGGAGTTATGTTATCGCATAAGAACATAGCTTCCAATATAGATGGAATCTATCAGATAATCGATGTGGACCATGGAGACAGGAGCTTTTCCTTTCTTCCCCTTCATCACGTTTTTGAGGCAACAGCAGGTTTTCTTTTCATGCTTTCCATTGGGGGAACCATAACATTTGCCAGATCATTGAAGCCCACAGAGATGATTCCTGATATGCAGGAAACCAAACCAACTCTGATGACCACGGTTCCGCTTCTTCTGGAAAAATTCCTTCTCAGGATAAGGGGAGAGCTCAAAAAATCTGTGGCAAAGCGTGCAATAATTGGAGGAATGAAGGGGGTGGCAAAGGGATTATCCCCTATTTTCGGCAGGAGGGTGAAGAGCAAGATATTTAAATCTCTGCTTGGCAAGCTCGGTCTTGAGGAGGCAAGATATATAGTCTCTGGAGGAGCAGCCCTTCCCCCATGGGTTTCCAGAGGCCTTGAGGAACTGGGATTCCCCATTCTTCAGGGATATGGACTTTCAGAAACTGCTCCTGTTTTAACCGTTAACCCTCCCTGCTGTCCGAGAAACGTTTCAGCAGGACTTCCCCTTCCCTATGTGGAAATAAAAATAATGGATCCTGATCCCGAAGGGGTAGGGGAAATTGCTGCAAGGGGACCCAATGTAATGCCGGGTTATTACAATAATGAGGAAGCGACCAGGGAAGTGTTTACCGAAGACGGGTGGTTCCTTACCGGAGATGTAGGATATCTTGACGAAGATGGATTCCTGTACATAACCGGAAGGAAAAAGGCAGTTATAGTCACGCCAGGAGGAAAGAACATCTTTCCGGAAGAGGTGGAATCAGTTCTTCTCCAATCTCCTTTCATAGAGGAGGTACTGGTTGTAAGGGGAGCAAATCCAATAACCGGAGGAGAGGAGGTTCAGGCGATTGTTTATCCCAATTTTGAGGAGCTGGACCTTTACTTCAGAGAAAAGAAAAACCCCAATCCCACTGAAAAGGACATTGAAGAGAAAATAAGGGAGGAGATTGAAAAGTACTCCGAGCAGCTTGCAGAGTATAAGAGACCCAAGAGGTTTAAATTGAGGGATGAGGAATTTCCCAAGACCACTACCAGAAAGATAAAGAGATATCTGTTTGAGGAAAAATCTGTTCCGCTTTCAAAGGAAAAGAAGTAAATTCTCTTCAGATCCCGAGGATTTCCTTTAAGAAACGGGAAGGCTCAAGCTGGTTTCTTCCTTCATTTCTGGGAAAAAGTATGTAAAGCTTTTCTGTAGCCCTTGTCATTGCCACGTAGAAGAGGCGGCGTTCCTCTTCCATTCTTTTCTTTGTCATCTTTGTGGTAAAGGGCGGAAAGGAGCCCTCGTGGGCATCCACTATAAATACCACTGGAAACTCAAGTCCCTTGGAGGCGTGGGCTGATAGTATTTTCACCCCTTCCTCATTCTTGAGCAGTCCTTCACTCATTAAAAGGTTTATGTAGGATAGAAATGCCTTGATGTTTCCCTCCCTGTTTCTTTCCTCGAAGTCAATGGCCAGATCAATCAATTCTCCAATAATTTCGCTCTTCACCATTATGGAGTGTTCTGTTCCCCTCTTTAGAATACCGGTGTATTCTATGGCCAGTTTTATAGCCGTTGAGGGTTTCAGGGAAGATGATTTGTCTATCAGGGAAGCAAGGAAAGAAGCCCGTTTTTTGACTTCAGTGTTTTCATGTTCCTGAAGAAATTTCATATAGTTTCTTTTCCCCTTGAGTTCTTCCCTGCCTATGAGTCTGTCGCCAAGATTAACAAAGAAAAGAAAGGAAGATTTTGTGGGCTTCTTTAGCAATCTAAGAAAGTTTAAAATTACTTCCACCTCCCTTCTCTTCATAAGGCTTTTTGTAAACATTACTGAAAATGGAATGGAGTTTTTGTTAAAGATGGTGGAAAAGAGTCTGAGCTGATAGTTGAACCTTGCTATGACTGCAAATTCATTAAAGCTCCTTCCCCGGGCTACCTCTGAAAGGACCTCCGAAAGAACATATTCGGCTTCCCTTTCCCTGTCTTCAAACCCTTCTATCTGAATATGTCCCCCTTTCCGGTCGCTCCATAGAACCTTTTCAAGCCTGTTTTTGTTGCGGGAAATTAAGTTCTGTGCAGGGGAAATTATGCCTTCTTCCAGCCTGAAACTCCTTGTCAGGTGATAGATTCTGGCATCTTTTCCGAATATCCTGGTGAAATTCCTGACGAGTTCCGGTCTGCCTCCTCTCCACTGATAAATTGATTGGTCATCATCTCCTGTAGCAAAAAGTCTTCCTTCTTTACCCAGGAGCAACCGTATTATCTCAAACTGGAGCATGTTAAGGTCCTGAAATTCGTCCACTATTATATCTGTAAATAGCTGGTTGTAATCTTCTCTGACAAGGGGATTTTCCTTCAGCAGCCTGTATGTTATGAAAAGTACATCGTCGTAATCCAGAAATTCCTTTTCCCTTTTCCAGCGTTCATAAGCATCCAGTACCTTCTCGAGTGCCTTTTTCTTTTCTTCTCCGATGTTCATGTTTTTGACCGGGATTAGTTCAGATTTAGCAAGGGAGATGTATCTCAGGAACTCCGAAGATGGGTATTCTATGTTGAGTTCTCTTAAAATAGCACCTATCGCCTTCTGGGCCATCCCGGATGGCATAATGGAAAATCCCTGGGGAAACCCTATTAAATCGAGGTTCGAAAGCAAAATTTTGGTGCATATTTGGTGAAGGGTTCCCATCCATATGTAGTTCAGAATTTCCCGGCTGTGGCGGGAGATCCTTTCCTCAAGGTCCTCCTTCCCCTTGTTTGTGAAGGTGGTTATCAGAATTCCTTCCGGTGCCACATCCCTATCTATCAAATGGATAAGCCTTCCCACCAGAGTCTGACTTTTCCCTGTGCCCGGTCCACCAACCACCAGGGTGTATTTGAAGGGAGAACTTACCGCCTCCTTCTGTTCGTCACTTAATTCTGCTTCCTTTCTTTTCCCCGGTCCCCTTAATATGAGGATTTCCTTGCCCTCCTCCTCGGAAAGAAAGTCCATAAGAAAATCCATGGAAGAGGAGTATCTTTTTTTGAAATCCGGATTTGTTGCTTTTACTATTGCCTGTCTTGATTTTTCAGGGATGTAAGTGGGAATATCACCGGGTTTTATCCCCTTTTTCACCTTTTTCATCGTTGTTTCTATGTTGTCTGCAAAGAATGGGTTTACTCCGGTGAGAAGTTCATAGGTTATTACACCTATGGAGAAGACATCACTTTCTCTGGAGTACTTGCCCTTCCATGTTTCAGGTGCCATATATGGGGGAGTTCCAGCCACGGATCTGGTCATTTCTCCCTCCATGAAAAAGGCAAGGCCGAAATCGGTTATCTTTATGTTCTCCCCCTGGAGTAATATGTTTTCAGGTTTGAGGTCCCGGTGCAGGATCCCTCTGGAATGGGCATATTCCATAGCTTCTGCTATCTGTTTAAGATAAAGTGATACCGTACCATAGGGAACAGGGGCGCTGGATTTTATAACTTCCCTCAGGCTTTTTCCCTGAATGTATTCGAGAACGATTCCGATTCTTCCCTCGTGCTTTTCCACGGTATAAAATCTGACTATATTGGGATGAAGTAGCTCTGCCAGAAGTTTTACCTCATCTATCAGCTTTGAAAGTTCCTGCTCGGTACCCCTGGCAATTTTTATTGCGAACTCCTTACCAAGTAGAGTATCCTCGGCCAGGTACACATCTGCAAAGCGGCCACCGCCGAGCCATCGTTTGATTAAGAATCTTCCGAACCTGTTCGTTATCATCTGGGGAGCACTGAGAGATGAACTACTATTCTGCTTAAAAGGAGTGCCCTGAGGACCAGGGCCCTTGTTAATCCCCTGAGTTCTTCTCCTATCCCGGGGGTTTCGCTCCTGGTAAGATTTGTATCCCTTAAAGCCTTAATTACCTTTTCCGGTGTTATTTGATTGGAAACCCCCTCTCCTGCGCGATGTTCCAGGGCGTCCAGGCCATAGGAGATGAGAAGCTTTCCAAGGAACCTGCGGAATAGTTCCCCTGAAGCAAAAACCTCTGCCCCGAGGAATCCCAGGTTTGAAAAGGCAAGAAAGCCTATTTGTTCTTCCCGGGGTTTATATTCCTTATAATAAGAGAGTTCCTCTTCCTGTTTCCTGAAGCTTTCAGTCATGGCCCTGGTGGCTGATGTTACCCTCAGGGAGTTTTGTTTTCGGGTTATTTCCTTCCATACTTCGGACTGATCGGGTTTTCTGTGAAGAGAGATTGACTGGGAGATTATGGACCTTACCCTGGGATAGGCTATGTATCCGCTGGGCATGGGTTCCCTTACATCCCCCCATCTTCCTTCCTCTGCGCAGAGGACAGGAACCTTTCTTCTGCCCCGGGGGAGAAGCATGGACATCGCAAATATTCTGTTTTGTCGGGCCCCTATAATTTCCTCTCCTTCGTGGATGAACATTGGCCAGTCCCCTGAATAATCGATTTCCAGCTCCTGTACCACCCCTGTTTCGTGGATGTGAGTTGTTCCTCTGGCATAGCTTTCCTCCAGAGTATCCACTTCTATTTCGCCTTCGCTTCCAAATACAGGGTAAACCGTGAGATTCGATACGAAAGACGGCTCTCCAATTTCAAGTTTTAAATCCTTCATAAACCCATTTTACCACCAAAAGGATTGACACAGGGGGGATTTTTTTGATAGAATGCTGAGGCTTTTCCAAAAACGGAAGGAGGTATAACTTGCCAACCATTAACCAATTAGTACGTTTCGGTAGAAAACCGAAGAAAAAGAAGAGCAAGAGTCCCGCTCTTCAGGGGAACCCCCAGAAGAGAGGTACGTGTACAAAGGTGTTTACCACCACGCCCAAAAAGCCGAACTCTGCTTTGAGGAAGGTTGCCAGGGTGAAGCTCAGTAACGGTATAGAGGTGACAGCATACATACCGGGAATAGGACACAACCTCCAGGAATATTCCAACGTCCTTGTAAGGGGAGGCAGGGTTAAGGACCTTCCCGGTGTTAAGTACCACATAATAAGGGGTACCCTGGATGCAGCGGGTGTGGAAGGCAGGCATCAGGCAAGGTCTAAGTACGGGACCAAAAAGCCCAAGAAGGCATAGGAGGGGAAGATGCCAAGAAGAGGATATGTAAAGAAACGCGAGGTTCAGCCAGACGAGAGGTACAACTCCACCCTTGTTACCAAGTTCATAAACAAAGTGATGTGGGACGGGAAAAAGACCATAGCAGAGAAGATAGTTTATGGTGCCATGGATATCGTTAAAGAGAAAACCAAAGAGGATCCCCTGAAGGTATTACAGAAGGCCGTGGATAATGTGAAGCCCCTTATCGAGACCAGAAGCCGTAGAGTTGGTGGTGCTACCTACCAGGTTCCTGTGGAGGTTCTTCCCCACAGGCAGGTATCTGTGGCTGTCAGATGGATCGTGGAGTTTGCGAGGAAAAGGTCTGGCAAGTCCATGAAGGAAAAGCTTGCAGCAGAAATTCTGGATGCATACAACAACAGAGGAGCATCCGTTAAAAAGAGGGAGGATACCCATAAGATGGCAGAGGCCAACAGGGCTTTTGCACACTTCAGGTGGTAAGAAATGGCTCGCGGTGTCCCAATTGAGAAGGTAAGGAATATCGGCATCATGGCCCATATTGATGCCGGTAAGACTACCACAACCGAGAGAATCCTGTATTATACGGGTAAAACCTATAAAATAGGGGAGGTTGATGAGGGCACCGCGGTTATGGATTTCATGGAACAGGAGCAGGAGAGGGGAATAACAATAACCTCGGCTGCGACAACCTGTTTCTGGAAGGAACACAGAATCAACATAATAGATACCCCCGGGCACGTGGATTTCACAATAGAGGTTGAGCGTTCACTGAGAGTACTCGATGGTGCTGTGGCCATATTCTCAGGGGTTGAGGGTGTAGAACCACAATCCGAGACAGTGTGGCGTCAGGCTGATAAATACAGGGTTCCCCGCATAGCTTATATCAACAAGATGGACAGAATTGGAGCGGATTTCTTCAGGGTAGTGGAGGAAATGGAGGAGAAACTTAGTTCCACGGCTGTTCCCATTCAGATCCCGGTAGGGGTGGAGGATAATTTTGTAGGGGTTGTGGATTTAATCGAGGAAAAGGCATATATTTACGACAGTGACCTTCTTGGAGCCAGGTACAGGGTAACTGAGATACCCGAAGAACTTAAGGAAGAAGCCTCCCACTGGAGGGAGCTTCTCCTTGAAACTCTCGCAGAAATAGATGAAGAATTTATGGATGTTTATGTGGACGGCGGGGAAGTAAGTCCTGAATTCATAAGGGCTGCCATAAGGAGGAAAACCCTTTCCTTTGAAATTGTTCCTGTCCTTTGCGGTTCGTCCTTTAAGAACAAGGGAGTTCAGCCCCTTCTTGATGCCATAGTTTATTACCTTCCATCTCCAGCAGATCTTCCTCCGGTGAAGGGAATAAATCCCAAAAATGGAAGGGAGGAACTCAGGGCACCTTCAGATGATGAACCATTCTCGGCGGTTGTCTTCAAGATAATGACAGATCCCCATATGGGACAGCTTGTTTTCTTCAGAATCTATTCTGGAACGGTTTCCATCGGACAAACCGTTTACAATTCAAATAAAGATAAGAGGGAAAGGGTCTCAAAGCTTCTTTTAATGCATGCAAACAGGCGTGAGGAGATAAAGATTGCAAATGCTGGAGATATAGTTGCTTCCCTTGGTTTGAGGAGCGCAACTACCGGAGATACCCTTTGCGACATGAAACATCCCATTCAGTTCGAGCAGATGGAGTTTCCTGAGCCGGTTGTATCTGTGGCTATAGAGCCCAAGAGCAAGGTTGAACATGAAAAGCTCGCCAATGCACTTAACAAACTCACAGTAGAAGATCCAACCTTCAGGGTGAAGATCAGCGAGGAAACCGGACAGACCATAATCTCCGGAATGGGAGAACTTCACCTCGAAATAATAGTTGATAGGCTTCGCAGGGAATTTAAGGTAAATGCCAATGTTGGCAAGCCCCAGGTTGCTTACAAGGAAACCATTACGGATACTGCAGAGGCGGAAGGAAAATACATAAAACAGACAGGTGGAAGAGGTCAGTACGGTCATGTGAAAATTGTTGTTGAGCCCAATCCCGGCAAAGGGTTTGAGTTCGTGAGCGAAATAAAGGGCGGAGTTATACCTCAGGAATTTATACCTTCTGTTGAGGTCGGGGTGAAGGAAGCAATGACAGTTGGTGTGTTAATGGGGTATCCCATGATAGATGTGAAGGTGAGGCTTATAGATGGAAGTTATCATGAGGTGGATTCTTCTGATCTGGCATTTAAAATAGCCAGTTCAATGGCCTTTAAAAAGGCAGCAGAAAGGGCAAAACCAATACTTCTTGAACCTATAATGAAAATAGAAATTATTACCCCGGAGGCATATCTTGGTGATATAATATCTGATCTGAATGCCAGAAGGGGAAGAATAGAAGGAATTGAAGAAATTACTTCTTCAATAAAGGCAATTAAGGGATTCGTTCCCCTTTCGGAAACCTTTGGATATGCAACTGCCCTCAGGTCTCTTAGCCAGGGCAGGGCAACATATTCAATGCATTTTTACAGGTACGAACCCATCCCTCCGGATGTGCTGGAGGGCTTAAAGAGAGGATATGCATTGCTGTAGGAGGTAGTCATGGCAAAACCGAAATTTGAAAGGAGCAAGCCCCACTTGAATGTGGGAACGATAGGACATGTGGACCACGGAAAGACCACATTGACTGCGGCGATAACGAAGGTATTGCACAAGAAATTTCCCGAC
>JAMOUL010000018.1 GCA_027062035.1 Candidatus Aminicenantota bacterium
AGAGGCCGGGGTGGGTGTTGCAGTTTCTGACGCTGTGGAAGAGGTTAAAAAAAGGGCGGACATTGTCCTGAAAAGCAGAGGAGGAGAAGGAGCTCTGAGGGAACTTGTTGAGCTCATTCTAAGAAAATGAATGTTTCACGTGAAACATATGAAACAAGGGACCTCCTGAAGGAGAAAAAATCCCCTGTATCAAAATATCAGGAGCTGGCCAGCGGGAAGGTTGGCTTGCTGAAGTTTATATATTACGAGTTCGCCATCACCCTTTTTTCTAATATACCCGGTGCTCTGGGATATTTTCTAAGGAAAATTTTCTTTCGACCTCTTTTCAAAAAAATCGGTCGTGGGGTGATTTTTGGGAGGGGAATGATAATAAGAAATCCCTGGAAAATAGAGCTGGGAGATAACGTCTTCTTCGATGATTACTGTATGATAGACGCTAAAAGAGGGGAAATTAAAATAGGCCCGGGTTGTTTGTTTGCGAGAAACGCAACCATTTCCTGCAAGGGGGGAACAATTGAACTGGGCGAAGAGGTAAATGTGTCGGCCAACGTTACAATATATTCCAATTCAAGGATATCCATAGGGAGCAAAACCTTCATTGCCGGGCATTGCTACATTGTGGCAGGGGGCGAACATGAATTTGAGGACACCTCCCGACCCATTGTGGAACAGGGTGTAAGGGAAAGCAGGGGGGTTATTATTGAGGATGATTGCTGGCTTGGGGCATCTGTTACCATTCTTGACGGTACAAAACTCGGTAAGGGATGTGTTGTTGGAGCAAATTCCCTTGTCAGGGGTAGCTTTGAGGAATTCAGCATTCTTGTCGGGAGTCCTGCTAAGCTTCTAAGAAAGCGGGGGGAAAAGTCCGGCATTTAACGGAATGATTTTCATCTTTTCCTCTTTAAACCGTTGAGTTCCTTCCTTTTTGTCCTATAATAAAATTATGAAAAGGCTATCACTGCTTACCATTATTTTTATTTTCTTTGCAAGTTCCTGTTCCCCGGATTTTTACAAGTACAACATTGATCTGGGAAT
>JAMOUL010000019.1 GCA_027062035.1 Candidatus Aminicenantota bacterium
TTTGAGTTTGATTCACTTTTTATCGACCTGCCCGAACCCTGGGAAGCAGTTCAGCATGCAAAAAAAGTCATCAAAAAAGGAGGAACGTGGGTTTCCCTATCCCCCAACATGGAACAGGTAAAGAGCACCGTACTGGCTCTGAGAGAAGAAGGGTTTATAAGAATAAAAACCTTTGAAATTATGAAAAGGGAAATGGTGGTGAGGAGTTACGGAGTAAGACCAAAGGAAATTATGCGGTCCCACACCGGATATATTACTGTAGCATGGAGGGGAAAATGATAGAACGTTACAGCCTTGAACCCATGAAGAGCCTCTGGTCTGAAGAGGCAAAATTTGAAAGATGGCTAAAGGTTGAAATTGCCGCAGCAGAGGCCATGGCTGAGCTGGGCATAATACCCAGAGAAGCGGCAAAGGCTATAAAAGAAAGGGCTGATTACGATATAAAGGAAATTAAGGAAAGGGAAAGGATAACAAAACACGATGTAGCTGCCTTTGTAGATGTTGTGGCAAAAAACATAGGCGATGAAGGAAAATATCTCCATTTTGGCATGACATCCTACGACGTGGTGGACACAGCGTTGAGCCTTGGAATGAAAGAGGCGATGGAAATAATCATAGAAAAAATGAAGGACGTAAAATCCGCACTAAAAGACCTTGCCATAAAACATAAATACACCCCGGAAATGGGAAGAACCCATGGCATACATGCAGAACCCATAACCTTTGGGCTGAAGGTACTCGTTTACTATCGGGAAATGAAAAGGAACATGGAAAGGGCAAAAAGAGCCATGGATACTATATCAGTGGGTAAGATCTCCGGTGCAGTGGGAACCTTTTCCCAGCTCCCCCCTGAAGTAGAGGAGAGAGCCATGACAAAACTCGGACTCAAACCTGCTCCGGTTGCAACTCAGGTTCTACAGAGGGACAGACACATGGAAGTACTTGCATCCCTGGCCATAACAGGAACAACCCTGGAAAAAATTGCGACGGAAATCCGACACCTGCAACGAACTGAAGTAGGAGAGGTAGAAGAACCATTCTCCGGAGGACAGAAGGGTTCCTCCGCAATGCCACATAAACGTAATCCGGTCAGAAGCGAAAGAATTTGCGGGATGGCAAGATTGCTCAGAAGCTATATGCTGGCGGCTATGGAAAACAACGCTCTCTGGCATGAAAGGGACATTTCCCATTCATCTGTTGAAAGGGTAATTATACCGGATGCCTTTCTTGCCCTTGACTTTGCTCTTAAGGAAACCGCTGATATCCTTAAAAACCTCAGGGTAAAACCGGAAAGGATGATGGAAAATATCTGGGGAAACTATGGGCTGTTTCTTTCACAGAGAATTCTTCTTGCGCTGGTAGAAAGGGGCTGGCAAAGGGATAAAGCGTATAGAAAGGTACAATCCCTTGCTATGAAGGCTCTGGAAGAAAAAAGGGATTTCAGGGAACTTGTAAGGGAAGAGTTGACTGACGAACTACAGAATGTAGAGGAGCTGTTCTCTCTGGAACATTACTTCAAACATGTGGATAAAATATTTCAGCGGGCCATAGAAGAGTAACGGAGCCTCCTAAAAATTCTGCTCCGGTCCAGTATATCTTCCGAATATCATCTTTCCAGCAGTGGTCTGTAACACTGAAGTAACTGTAATTTCAATAGTTTTCCCGATCATCCTCCTGGCATTATCCACAACCACCATTGTTCCATCATCGAGATAGGCAACTCCCTGATCCCTTTCCTTTCCTTCCTTAAGGATGAATACCCGCATTGTTTCTCCAGGTAGAACTACAGGTTTAAGAGCATTGGCAAGTTCATTAATGTTAAGAACCCTTATTCCCTGGATCTTTGCCATTTTGTTGAGGTTAAAATCGTTTGTAATTATCTTGGCATTCAACCTTCTTGCGAGCTCGATGAGTTTCTGGTCCACTCCTTTGATCTCAGGAAAGTCAGTCTCTGTTATAACCACATTCGCTTCAGGTTCTGTCTTTAAACGCTCCACGATATCAAGCCCTCTACGCCCACGCTGTCTCTTCAAGGGGTCAGAGGAATCGGCAACCCTCTGGAGTTCTGCAAGTACGAATTTGGGTATGAGTATTGGCCCCTCCATAAATCCGGTGGAACATATATCTGCAATCCTCCCGTCGATTATGACACTGGTATCCAGTATCTTTTTGGACCCTATAAGTGGCCTTCTCCTGAAGGATTCCACCCAGTACAGAGGGGAAAAGAGTTCGGACTTTTTTATGGCCAGGGAAAGAAAACTCAGTGGTAACAGTATAAGGAAAATGACTATCAGATATTGCCTGTATTCAGGAAAAGCAGAGGTATATACGGAAAAGAGTATCCAGCCTGAGAGTATGCCCACGAACAACGCCAGAATCGTCTCCTTCTTTCTGGTCGAGAGGAATATTAACCTGTCCAGAAGGAATGCTCCAAGGAAAATCAGAATTGCTGTTATCCAGGTATCAGTTTGCAGGTTCCCCCTTACTAAATAGGAAGTAATTAAGGATATGATTGCATATACAAAATAAATCATTTAAAAATCCTCCTTGCCTCATTTATATGGGAAATCTCCAGATATTTTAACCCTTCTATTTTATCACCTGGAGGCACTATGGCAAATTTATATCCCAGCTTCATGGCTTCCTTGAGTCTTAACTCTCTTTGAGAGGGATTATTTATTCTGCCAGAAAGGCTTACTTCCCCGAAGGCAAAGGCTCCTTCTGGCAGGGGCGTTTTAATGTAAGAAGAAATAATTGAGAGGATGGCAGGAAGATCGGCTCCAGGTTCTCTTATTCTCAATCCTCCTGATACATTTACATAAACGTCTCTGGAGGCAAAGGAAATGTTTGTATACTTTTCAAGAACCCCTATCATCATCCCCACTCTGTAAGGATCCAGGCCCACTGTAAATCTACGTGGAGATGAAGGAAGGTTTGAGGGAACAACAAGGGATTGAATCTCCAGAAGGATCGGAGTTCTTCCCTCTATAGCTGGATATATGGCTATACCCGGAGAAACATCACCTGAAAGAAAATAACTGGATGGGCTTTCCACCTCCACAAGTTTTCCACCCTTCATCTCAAAAACGGCAATTTCATCGGTGGCACCGAACCTGTTTTTCACTGCCCTTATAATCCTGAAGTTCCTTGATGTTTCCCCTTCAAAGTAAAGAACAACATCCACTATGTGTTCCAGCAATTTAGGTCCGGCAATTGAACCCTCCTTGGTCACATGACCCACAATTATTGAAGTTATCCCCTCCTTCTTCGAAAGCCTAAATATCCTTTCGGCTATGGTCTTTACCTGGGCCACACTTCCCGCAGGAGAAGCAACTGAAGTAACATAGAAGGTCTGGAGAGAATCAAAGATCACAAGGGATGGCTTTTCAGCTTTTATAGCCTCTTCTATCGGTTCCCACTCCGTATCACATATCAATTTTATGCCCTCCCGAATTTTCAGTCTTTGAGCCCTTGAACCTATTTGAAAGGGAGATTCCTCCCCGGAAACGTAAACAACGTTATCCTCAAAATTGGAAGCCAGCTGCAGCATAAGGGTGGATTTTCCCACGCCGGGTTCCCCTCCGATAAGAACGAAGGAACCCGGGACAAGCCCTCCGCCCAGCACCCTATCAAGGGATGGTATTCCAGTGCTTTTCCTTTTCTCCGGCTGAAGGGAAATTTTTCCTATTTCAACAGGGCGGGCCTTTATTCCACCTTTTCTTTCCACAAATCGGTCTGCACTTCCTATGGCTCCGCAGACCGGACACTTAGAGAACCATTTGGACGCTGTATATCCACATTCTCTACATATAAACATCAAAATCCATAGGAAACGCCGAACAAAAGTTTCTTTTCCTTTGAATATCCTCCAAAAAACGCAAGATTTTTTCTTCTCGCTCCAAAGAGTATCCTGTATTTCACTGAAGCAGGGTCATAAACATCCCCGGATATAAATAAACCCCCTTCTGAAAAAATGGAGGCAGAAACGCCAAAGCTTCCCTCAATCACTCCAGAAGATATGGAAAACCATTGATACCTCTTACCAAAAAGAAGGTCAAATGTTTTGCTATTATCCTCCCTCACCACAATGCCCGCCTTTAAATAATCGTTCCTGTTAACGGCTTCGAAGCCGATCTTGCCGAGCTTTTCGCTGGAGAAATACATATATGGATAAAGGGAAAAATTAGCCTTTTCTATTTTTTTATCAAGAAGATCTGTAATTTTAGAGGTGTTTTTTATAATCTTCTTGGTTTCCCTGTATAACTCTTCATCCTTAAAAACCTTGCCGAGATTACCCTTCCCCCGTTGAATTTCCTCCAGAATTTTATTCGCCCTTTCGATAAGTTCTGTTGCTCTTCGGGAAAGCTGTGAAACATTGCTGGTAGCTTCTTCAATTTCCTTCGATTTTCCCCTGTATTCCATGGAAATTGAGGATAAGTTCTCTGAGGCCCTGGAAAAATTCTTTATGGCACCTTTTAATTCCCTCAAAGAAGAAAGGAGTTCTCTCACCGCCACATTTACATTGTCCCTGTTGCTGCTCAGCACCTGATTAAGCTGGGATGTTATCATATCCAGGTTTGTAAGGATGGAATCGAGGCTGGCTTTTCCTTTTTTACCCCCCAATACCTCACTGAAAGTTCTGCTGAGTGACTTAACATCCTGGGCTATGGCATAAAACATTGTACCCAGCTGGTCAATGGAAAGGGGTGGTATACCTTTTATTTCTTCACCCTCTTCTATAAATCCCTTCCCCTTCCCGGGAAAAATCTCAATGTATTTTTCTCCCATTATGCCCATGGAAGTCACGGCTGCCCTGGAGCCTTTTCTAATTCTGTACTTATCAAAGATCTTCATGGTCACCAGAGCTCTTCCGCCCCTGAGACTTATCTTTTCCACATATCCGATCTTCACGCCGGCAAGCCTTACCGGAGCCCGTTCCTCCAATCCTGCAAGGCTATCGAAAAAGGAATATATATCATAGCCCTTTGGTTCAAACAGAGAAGATAAAGAACCCATTTTTATAAGAAAGAACATAAGGACCCCGAGGGAAATAAGTACAAGAATTCCTATTTTTCTTTCTGGTCTCAATCTGGTATTCCCTCCACAAATTTTTTAACTATGGGATTCTCGCTGGCTTTAATTTTTTCAGGAGTCCCCACCTCAATAATTTTACCATCATGAAGCATGGCAATTGTAGTGGCAGAATTAAAAGCCAGTTTCAGATCATGGGTAATTATAAAGGAAGTGGAATGGATCTCCGTGTTCATCCTCTTTACAAGACGGGTTATAACCGCTGACATTATGGGATCCAGTCCAGTCGTCGGCTCATCGTAAAAAATTACCCTGGGATTTAAAGCAATGGCCCGTGCTATGGCCACCCTTTTCTGCATGCCTCCGCTAAGCTCGGATATTTTCAAATGTTCTATACCTTCAAGGTCCACCATTGCCAGACATTCCCTGACCCTGGCTTTTATTTCATCCTCACTGAGATCAGTCATTCGCCTCAGTCCAAAGGCCACATTTCCCTCCACATCCAGCGAATCAAAAAGGGCAGAATGCTGAAACACCACGGCAAACTCCTTTCTTATATTTTTCCATTCTGCAGGTGATGCACTGCTGATTTCCAGTCCCTTATAATATATTTCTCCCCTGTCCGGCTTCATCAGTCCTATAAGGTTCTTGAGAAGAACGCTCTTCCCCACGCCACTTCTCCCCATAACCACGAAAATTTCTCCTTCACGAATGGAAAAGTCTACTCCCTGCAGAACCCAGTAACCTCCAAATCCCTTCCACAATCCCTTTACTTCTATCATTACCTCAGTGTCCATGGAAGTATTTTTCCCCATATAAAATCTGCGATAAGAATGGCAATTGAAGAAATTACAACAGCTGAAGTTGTTGCCTTTCCCACTCCCTCTGCTCCTCCTTCTGCGTTAAGTCCCTTATAACAGGCTACCGATGCTATTATAGCCCCAAAACTCAGGGCCTTTATCAGTCCAGAAATTATATCCCAGGGTTCCATGTACATGTACAAATACTGATTATAAGTTGCGGGATTTACTCCCATCACATAAACTGCGACTAAATAAGCACCCAGGTTGCCGATCCCATCTCCAAATAGAGTCAGAACAGGAACCATTATAACGGAAGAAATTAATCTGGGAAGAACAAGAAAGGAAACCGGATCAGTATTTAAAGTATAAAGTGCATCTATCTGTTCGGATACCTTCATGGTTCCCAGCTCAGCTGCCATGGCAGCACCCACCCTTCCAGCAATAACCATGGCGGTAAGAACCGGTATTAGCTCCTTAGTCAGAGCCACCCCCACCACTGATCCGGTATATTGCCCGGCGCCGAGACGTTCAAATCCAATGTATGAATTAAGCGCAAGGACCATACCTGAAAATGCCGTTGTAAGAGATACAACTGGCACACTATCAACACCCACAGAAACCATCTGCTTTATTATCTCCTGCCATTCACCCTCCCCTCTAAACAGGGAAGCTATAGCCCTCCAGACAAGTAAAACTATAGCTCCCAGTTCTTCAACAAATCTTAAAATCATGGGTAAAATTAATTATTCTCCCTGATATAGATCCGAGGAACCCTTTTTCCAACCCTGCACATTATCTCATAGGGGATGGTATCTATTAGTCTGGACATTTCCCAGAGATGCTCTCCTCCGTGGAATATCGTGACCTCATCCCCCTCCTTAACATCATCTATATCTGAAACATCCAGAAGGGTAAGGTCCATGCTTACCCTTCCCACAATGGGAGCCTTCTGTCCATTAATGTAGAACCAGCCCCTGTTGGATAGATTTCTAAAAACTCCATCATCATAACCCACAGGTATAGTGGCTATGAGACGACGTTCTGTGGTTACGTAACTGCCTCCATAGCCAAGCGGAGTACCGGGTGGAACCTCCTTCAGGAAAATTATCCTGGAAGTGAATTTCATCACAGGCCTGAATCCTTCCACTTTTGAAGGAAAGGGAGGTATTCCATAGAGGATTATCCCTGGCCTGACCATGTCCGCATGGACTTCTGGATGAAGTAAAAGAGCAGCGGAATTAGCTATGGATAGCATAACTCCCCTTTCCTTAAATTTGAGCTCGCTGGCGACGCGTAGCATACGATTATATTGCTCCTCCACCGTTGGAATTCCCTGATTATCTGCTGCAGACAGGGTGGTAAATGCAGAAACCACTTCAATTCCTTCTTTGAATTTAAAAACTTCAGGATTATCCCAGGGGAAGCCCAGCCTTCCAAGTCCTGTATCCACCTTCATATGCACCTTAAAGGGCCGGTTTCTCCTTTTGCCCGCCAGGGAAAGAGATTCTATATGCTCATTTTTGAAAACTGCTGGTTCGAGATTAAATTCCTCCAGTTTCTCCTCCTCACCTGGATAAAATCCCCCAAGAATTGCTATAGGTTTTCTTATCCCCCCCTGTCTTAGCTCTATCCCCTCCTCCACAGTAGCCACACCAAAGTAGTCTACCAGATCCTCTATTTCCCTCGCCACTTCAATGGCTCCGTGGCCATAGGCCTGGGCTTTCACAACCCCCATAAAGGATGATGCCCTTGACAGCTTCCTTGCCCTTTCAGTATTGTTCCTGAGATTGGAAAGGTTTATAAGGGCTCTTGTAGGTCTCAAAACGATGCCTCCTCGTCGCTTCTTCTTCTCCTCCTTCCCCTTCTTTCCTTGGTTTCCATGAATCTCCAGTAATCCTGCTGAACTTCAGTAGGTATATCAAAAAAGCGGCTATGAGTGGGAGCAAAGCCAAGCAGAACGACCCCCGGAGGTCCCTGTCTCTGTTTCTCTATTCTAATCTCTGCAATTCCCTTATTCTCTATCTTACCCTTATCATAGTACTCGTCCCTGTAAAGCATGATTACCACATCTGCATCCTGCTCCAGAGAACCGCTCTCTCTTAAATCCGAAAGCCTTGGTCTGGGAATTCCGCTGGCCCTCTTTTCAGGTTCCCTGTTAAGCTGACTGAGGGCGATTACCGGAATGGAAAGACTCTTTGCCATCTCCTTCATCGTTCTGGAAATAATTCCAACTTCGTTTACCCTGTCTCTTACCCCCGGAACTCTAAGGAGCTGCAGATAATCCACTATTATAAGATCAACATTCTTTTCCTTCTTCATTCTCCTCGCCCTCGCCAGAATCTCTGTTGTGGTTAGAGAAGATGTTGTGTCTATAAAGATCCCCAGCTTTTTAATTCTGGCTCTGGCTTTTGTAAGATCCTTCAGCTCCTCTTTATTTATGGTTCCCTCTCTTATTCTCTGCATATCTACCCTGGATATCATGGAAAGCAATCTCATTCCCAGCTGGAGTTTCGACATCTCAAGGGAAAACATTCCCACATTCCTTGGTCTGTCCTTATCCATAGCCGCATTCAAAGCAATAGAAAGGGCAAGGGCGGTCTTTCCCATTCCCGGCCTTCCTGCTATTATTATTAACTCTCCTTCGTGAAATCCTGTTGTTTTTCTATCCAGATCGCTGAAGCCACTCGGGACACCCACCATGGAAAGCTGATTTTCCTTGGCCATCTGAGCATATCTGAGGGCTTCTTCTCCGGCTTCTTCCACAGGAAAATATCCTTCCCTTACCTCTTCGGTTATTTTGAAAAGACCTTCCTGGATCTCTGCAACTATCTCCTCAGCCCTTTCCAGCTTTTTAGATGCTCTCTCTATAGCCTTCTCTGCCTCTTCAATTATCCGCCTTCTTTTAGCATCTTCTATAACAATGTCCAGATAGGGTTCAATGTCTATATCTTCAAATACTCCATCTGTAAGAGAGGAAACATAGGAAGCTCCCCCTACCTTCTGGAGGAGCTCCTTCCTCTTAAGGGATTCTATAAGTACTAAGGTATCGAAGCTTCCCTTTTCTGCCAGTTCCCTTATTTCTTTAAAGATTATTCTGTGAGGTTCAAAGAAGAACTTGGTTTCATCAATTTCAGCCAGAACTCTGTCCAGGTTGTCATTATTTACTAATATAGCTCCGAGTATGGCTTTTTCGGCGTCCGGGCTGTGGGGAAGAGGTCCTATCACCTCAAACTTCCTCTTCCTCCTTCTTCACCACCACTCTCACTCTGGCCTTAATCTCGTTGTGAACTCTCACTTCGAAATAGTGAACTCCGAGGCGTTTGATGGGTTCTTCAAGGATTATGGATTTTTTATCTATGTCAAAGCCCTTCGCAGAGAGAAGCTCAGCAAGTTCTGAGGCCGTAACAGAACCGTACAGGACATCATTTTCTCCGGCCTTCTTGTATACTTCAAGTTCAAGTGCATTGAGCTTTTCTGCCAGCTCCTCTGCCGTCCTTATCTCCTTTTCCCTTTCCCGCTGAAGTCTTTTCTTTTCTTCCTCTATCAGTCTTACATTTCCACGGGTAACGGCCAGGGCAAGTCCTCTGGGGATTAAGTAATTCCTTGCGTAGCCATCGGCTACGTTAACTATATCCCCTTTATTTCCCAGTTTTTCTATATCTTCCTTCAGTATAACCTTCATCTCCGCCTCCTATTTGACCACGAATGGAAGAAGGGCCAGAATTCTTGCCCTTTTTATTGCCCTGGTAAGCATTTTCTGGTGATAGGTACAGGTACCCGTAATTCTCCTCGGAAGTATCTTTCCTGTTTCGGTTATATACCTTGATAGTATCTCAGGATTCTTATAATCGATGTAAGCTACCTTTTCAGCACAGAACCTGCAGTACCTTTTCCTTACCGGAAATCTTCTGGGGGCACTGGACCTCTGTTCCTTCATGATACACCTCCTTCTTCAGTTTCATCTTCCTTCTGTTTCTTAAGAGCTTCCAGCTTCTCCCTCTTCTTCTTCCATTTTTCTTCAAGTTTCCTGGGCTTTTTAAGCTCAAGATCCATCCTGACGGTAAGAAACCTGAGGATGTTCTCGTCGTTTCTCATCCTCCTCTCAAGCTCAGCCACAAGACCTGTTCCACCTTCTGTCTTGTAGCGAAAGATCACATAAACTCCCTCATCAAATTTTTTGATTTCATAGGCAAGTTTCCTTTTCCCCATAATTTCAACGTCGAGCTCCTTTCCTCCGTTCTTTTCCACGACATCTTTAAACTTCTCGATAACCCCGTTCGTTTCTTCTTCGCTGAGGTTAGGAGCAATGATGAAAGTTGTTTCGTACTCTCTTATCTCCATATTTACCTCCTTATGGATTTAAGCCCCTTCCTTCGGGAAGGAGCAAGGATTTTCTCCATTTATCTTATTCATTGCCTCCTGAAAGCCAAGGGACATTATCATATCCATCGCTTCACAGGCTCGTTCTACCGCACAGTCAACCCTTTCCATTTCCTGTTCTGTGAATTTCTGCAAAACAAAATCCGCAAGGTTGGCTGGCTTGTATCCAATATTAATACCCATCCTTATTCTTCCAAATTGATGGGTTCCCAATTCCATAACAACGGATTCCAGTCCCCTATGTCCGGCTGTACCCCCTCCAAATTTTATCTTCACTCTTCCCAGGGGGAGGTCTATATCATCGTGGATTACAACCAGCTCCTCCAGATTATCGGCCCAGGTTTTAACTGCCTGCCTAACTGCTTTTCCGCTAAGGTTCATAAAGGTAACCGGTCTTACAAGCACGAACTCTTCCCCCTTAGCATACAGTAATGAATTCATCCCCTCCCAGTCAAGATTGTTTTTTTCTGCAAATGCTTCCACTGCCAGCCATCCTAAATTATGTCTTGTGTTTCTGTAAGCCCTTCCAGGGTTTCCCAGGCCCACAAAGATCCACACTTATTCTTCCCCTTTCTGTTCTTCCTCCTTTGCTTCTTCCTCTTCCTTCTTCTTGGATATAACCTCGGGTTCGGCTTCTTCCACTTCTTCTTCCTCAACCACTTCCTCTTCTTCCACCCTTTCAGCAGCAACCAGAGCAATTACCGTATCTGGATCCGTAAGTATTTCCACACCCTCAGGTGGTGTAATATCTTTAACCTTAACAAAGTATCCTATCTCAAGACCAGAAACATCCACCTCTATAGCATCAGGTATATTTTCAGGAAGAGATTTAATATCCAGTTCCCTGGTCTCAAACTCAAGTACTCCTCCCATTTTAACACCGATGGGTTCTCCAACCAGTCTAACAGCAACCGTAACCTCAACAGGTTCATCCATTCTAATGGCATGAAAATCTATGTGAAGGGGAGCATATGTAACAGGATGATACTGGACCTCCTTTAAAAGGGCGTTATATTTCTTCCCTTCCACATCCAGATAGATTATGCTGGACCTTATGTCACTCCTGCGGAGTTTGCTTAGATATTCTTTATGATCTACATAAAGAAGGATGCTGTCCATATCCTTCCCATAGATAACAGCAGGGATTAATCCTTCGCGTCTGGCTTTTTTAGCCTTTTCTTTCCCCTTTTCTTCTCTTTTCTTTGCTGTAACTTCGAGTTTTTCCATTCTTTCTCCTCCTTATCGGAAAAGTTCACTTACAGATCTTTCTTCATGAACTCTTATTATGGCCTCCCCAACCAGTGGAGAGATGTCAAGAACTTTAATTTTACCACATTCCTTGGCTTTTTCGTCAATATTAATGGTGTTTGTAACCACAAGTTCCTTTATTGAGGAATTCCTGAGCCTCTCAAGTGCAGGACCTGAAAGGACCGGATGCGTAATAGCTGCATAAACTTCAGAAGCTCCCTCCTTCAGAAGAACTTCGGCAGCATTTACCAGTGTTCCTGCCGTATCGACTATATCATCCACTATTATTACCTTCTTTCCTTCAACCTCTCCCACCACCTGGATAACCTCTGATTCATTGGGTCTTTTTCTCCTTTTAAACAAAATGGCAAAGGGAGCTCCCAGCCGTTTGGCTATATCCATTGCCCTCTGGGCGCCTCCCGCATCAGGGGAAATGATCATAATGTCTTCCATATTTTTAAAGTAATCGGCAAACAGGGGAAGGGCTGTAAGATGGTCCACTGGAATGGTAAAGAATCCCTGCAGCTGCCCTGCGTGTAGATCAACGGTTATAACCCTGGAAGATCCCATTTTCTCTATCAGATCCACCACGACCCTGGCTGAAATAGGAACCCTGGGCTTATCCTTTCTGTCCTGTCTTGCATATCCGAAATAGGGGATAACCAGATTTATCCTGCGAGCAGAAGCCCTCCTCAGTGCATCCACCACAAGTAACATTTCCATAATATGAAAGTTGGCATCTCTGGAAGTGGACTGGATAAAGAAAGCATCTTTTCCTCTAACATTCTCCTTTATCTGGACGTAAATTTCCCCATCTGCGAACCGGGAAAGCTCAATATCCCCCAGAGGGATTCCAGTGTAGGCAGAAATTCTTTCCGCCAGGGGTTTGTTAGAACTTCCTGAAAAAATAACAACATCATTCATTTTAAACTATGGCTGGGGAGGGAGGATTCGAACCTCCAAATGGCGGATCCAAAGTCCGCTGCCTTGCCATTTGGCTACTCCCCAATGGTGAAAGTTCTGTATTCCTGGGAGGAAATAAGGGGAACTATCCACTTCCTCCACCCTTGAATTTTATCATAAAAAGCTAAGGCCTGTGCCTCATCCGGAAAGATTCGGAAAAAGCCGCTCCCGCTCCCTGTCATATCCATTCCCATCTCATAAAATTTCTTTAATTCGGGGTTAATCTGTAGAGCGGCAGGCAAAAGATGATTTTTAAAAGGAGAAAAATCAAAGCCCTTTTCGTGGAGTCTGTCATACATACTGTAAGCCTCTGCTGTGGAAATTTCCACCCCGGGATCTACAAGAACCACAAAACCTGCCATGTCCTCGATGGGAAGAACTTCATCCCCTATTCCGCTGATCCTGGCTCTACCTCCCCTGAGAAAAAAAGGGACATCCGCACCCAGCTGAATCGCCAGAGAATGGAGTGCTTCGTCATTAAACCCCGCCTCAAAAATCCTGTTTAGTGCCATAAGGGTTACTGCCGCATTGGAACTACCTCCACCAAGCCCACGACCGGCTGGAATATTCTTTTTCAAGCTTATTTTTATTCCGGAATTTATTCCGGTCTTTTCCACAAAAATCCTATAGGCTCTGTATATAAGATTGGTCTCATCGCAGGGAATTCTCTCTCCACTACATTCCAGGGAGAATTCTTCTGAAGGCTGGAATATTATTTCGTCATATAAACCAATGGTTTGAAATTCTGACTCTATATAATGATATCCATCTTCCCTTTTACCCTTTATATGAAGATAAAGGTTTAGTTTTGCGCAGGAACGAGTCTTGAACATATCCTCTCCAGAGAAACCCGTCGATAATCGGAGGGAAAATCCAGGGTAGCTCCGTGTCTTACCTTTAATATTCTTATAATAGTTGAATCATCCACCTCTATCACCCTGGCTCTTCCCTGCTTATCGCGGTCAATAACCTTAAATCCCCTTAGAGATTTTCCCTTCCATAGCGTTTCCATCTCATTGAGGGTGGGAAGGTATGGAAACCTGGATTTCACCTCATCAAATTTTCCCTTCCAGACTTCCCTTCTCCTTCTGTCGAAGACGAAGACATTTCCCTTACGAAAATTAAAGGAACATCCCATGAACTCTATTCTTAAAAAGCCCCCCTCCCTGAAGTAAAATTTTCCCTTTCCTCTCCCTTCTGGACCGGAAACTTCAAACCATCCAGAGAATCCTGATGGTGCAATGCGGGGACTGCAGAATGGAAGCACGAAGGAAAGGACAAGGATCAGAGCTTGAAACCGTAATCTTCCGGTCCCTTGCCCTTTCCTGTGATCCTTCTCCTTAATCTTCTCGCTCTCCAGCAATTGAACCCCAGCTTGTCTGGAAACAGCACTACCAGAAGCATTATAAGGAAAGCGAGAACTATTAAGGAAATATCCCATAGGCTCATTGGATAATTCTTAGTACCTGCTTCACAAAATGCGGCTCAGGAAGTGCACCTTCAAACTCCACCTCATCGTTTACAACGATCTTGGGAACTGCATAAACCTGGTATTTTTCAGCCAACTCAGGAAATTCCTGAGCCTCCACCATTTCCCCGGTTATGTTTTCATTTTCTATGGCAAATTTATGAGCCATCCTCACTGCTGTTGGACAGTAAGGACAGCTTGGTGTAACAAACACCTGAATTCTTACCGGGATATCTATCTTTGCAAGTTCCTTTCTGGACCGTTCAGCCAGTCCGGAGTCTCCCTTTGAAACATCTATAATATCGCCAAGGAGAGCTGAAAATTCGTAACCCGCTGGAATTCCGTAAAATCTTATTCCATAATCCTTATCTCCAACAACTGCCACTGCAGGAACCTTGTCTATTTTGTATTTTTCCGTTGTCTCTGGATCCTCCTCTGTATCCACTATCTCCAGAGACAATTTATCGCTAAGCTGAGAAACTTCATCCAGAAGCATGGCAGTTTCCTGACAGTAAGTACATCCCTCATCCCTTTTAAATACTACAAGCTTAACAGGATTCTCTACTTCCTCAAGCATCTTGCGAATTTCTTCCCTGTCGTTATCCGTTAAAAATCCCATTTTTATACCTCCGAAATTATTTTTATCATTTAAATCCTACCAAATTTGTCAAGATTCATTTTATCACCTCTATTTGACCCGCACATTCCTCTGGTAGAGGGGGCGAATTGGAAAGAACCACACTTCCACTCTTTCCAATACATCTATATATTATCGTTTTCCTTTTCATATTATGTAATCTCATTACCATACTTACAAAATTTTTCGTTTCCCTGTAGGGAGGAATTCCGTTGTATCTCTTCACTGCGGTTTCTCCAGCATTGTATGCCGCAACAGCCAGCCTCTTATTGCCGAATTTCTTTATAAGGTACCGAAGATAACGAACTCCTGCTTCTATATTCTGTTCCGGATCAAAGGGATCCCGGGCACCAAAAAGAGATGCGGTTGAAGGCATTAACTGCATAAGACCTATGGCTCCCTTTCTGGAAACTGCCCTGGGGTTGAAGCCTGATTCCACGGCAATTATAGCCCTTATCAAAGATGGTTCCACCCCATATTTTCTGGCCTTTTCATTGATTATATAGTCGTAAATAGAAGAATTGACCTGTCTGAAGTTTCTCCTTTTCAATTTTTTGCGCTTTTTTTTAGGACGATTAACGTTAGTTACAACTATTCTTCCATTTTCATCCACATAAGTTACTATGTCCCCTATTAAAAGAAAGGATATGAGAAAAACGGCTACAAACCTCAAAGAGCCTCCTCTATCTCCCTGTAAAAAACCTCAAAGGCTCTTTCTATTCCTTCTACATTCTTTCCACCCGCTTCTGCAAAGGTTTTTCTTCCGCCTCCACCTCCTCCTATCTCTCGGGCAATTTTCCTTATCATTTTGCCAGCATCCAGCTTATCCGAAAGGTCATCTGTTATGCCAAGGACAAGGGAAGGTCTTCCGTTTCTGGTAAAGGCAACCAGCACTGCCGCTGGAGCGAATTTTTTCCTTAAAGCATCGACCAGGTTATGGGCTTCTTCCCTCTCTCCATCTATTTTCAAAGCTATTACCCTTATACCCTTAATTTCTCTGGGGGTCACCTCTGAAACTGCAGGTTGAGATACTTTCTTCTTCCTGGCTTCCTTTAGCTCCTGTTTTAATTTTTCCACATGTTCCTTTATCTTATCAAAGGGAACTCCAAGGGATTCCTGAAGGTTCTTTATGGCCTCCTCCTTCTCCTGAATCCACCTCAAGGCTTCAAGTCCTGCTACTGCCTCTATCCTCCTGACACCTGCAGAAACGCTCTCTTCGGAAATTATTTTTATCAAACCTATATCTCCGCTCCTCTTCACATGAGTTCCTCCGCACAACTCGCTGGAAAAATCTCCAACGGAAACCACCCTTACCCTGTCGCCATATTTCTCGTGGAATAGGGCCATGGCTCCTCTTTTTACAGCTTCCTCCTGTGTGGTAATCTCCACCACGACAGGATAATTGGCCAGCACGGCCTCATTGGCCACCCTTTCCACCTCCTTGAGCTGTTCCCTTGTGGGTTTTTCATAATGGCTAAAATCGAATCTGAGTCGATGTTCATCCACTACAGAACCGCTTTGCTTGACGTGGGGTCCAAGTACCGTACGAAGAGCTTTGTGAAGTATGTGGGTTGCCGTATGATGCCTCCTTATGGCAGCCCTCCGCTTATGATCTATCTCCGCAATTACCCCGTCACCTACCCTTATCTCACCCTTTTTCACCCTTCCTATATGAACGATTAACCCCAGAGAAGGCCTCTGAGTATCCACAACTTCCACTTCGAACCCCTCACCTCTTATTACCCCTGTGTCTCCTACCTGACCTCCTGCCTCGCCATAAAATGGTGTTCTATCCAGAATTATCTCTCCCTCTTCTCCTTCCTTCAATGAGGCAATCTTCTCCTCCCCCTTAAAGATGGCCAGAACTTTCCCTTTGCTTTTCTCCTCATCATAGCCAGTAAATTCTGTGTGGGGAAGGCCTTCATACTTCCTTTTTTCCCCGGCCTCCTCATAACCTTTCCAGGCATTTCTGGCCCTCCTGCGTTGTTCTTCCATATTCCTCTCAAACCCCTCCATATCCACTTCCATTCCTCTCTCCTCTGCCAGCTCCCTTGCAAAATCAACAGGAAATCCATAGGTGTCATACAACTTGAACACCTGGTCCCCTGGTACCACTTTCTCCCCCTGCTCTTCCAGCTTCAAGAGCAACTCCTCATATCTTTCCATTCCCAGGGTAAGGGTCCTGTGAAACCGCTGCTCTTCCAGCAACGTAATTTTTTCTACCAGCTCCAGGGAAGCACGCAGTTCAGGATAGTGGTCTTCCATTAAATCAACCACTATGCTGGCTCTTTTATACAGAAAGGGTTGATAAATCCCGAGCTTTCTTCCATGCCTGTAAGCCCTTCTTATAATTCGTCTGAGAACATACCCCCTTCCCTCATTGGCAGGAAGTACTCCTTCACTAATGAGGAAAGTAATTGCCCTCAGATGGTCTGCTATTACCCTGAAGGAAATATCAAGCTTTGAATTATCTCCGTAAGTTATTCCGGACTCCTCCTCAATGGCAGAAATTATGGGTCTTATTATATCTATGTCGAAATTGCTATGTTTTCCCTGCAGAACTGAGGCTATTCTTTCCAATCCCATCCCTGTATCTATAGAAGGGGATGGAAGCGGGGTAAGTTTTCCGTTCTCATCCCTGTTGAACTGCATAAAAACGAGGTTCCATAGTTCCAGGAATCTATCACAATCGTCCTCTATGGTACAGTCCCCCATCTCCGGACCGAGGTCATAATGAATCTCTGTGGAAGGTCCGCAGGGTCCGGTATCACCCATAGCCCAGAAATTATCCTTCTCTCCCATCCTTATTATCCTCTCCTCAGGCACCCCTATATGTCTGGCCCATATCTCAAAGGCTTCCTCATCGTCCTTAAATATGGTTATCCACAGTTTTTCGGGTGAAAGCCCAAAAACCTGCACCAGAAGCTCCCAGGCAAATTCTATTGCCTCCTTTTTAAAGTAATCGCCA
>JAMOUL010000020.1 GCA_027062035.1 Candidatus Aminicenantota bacterium
TGCAAATTCCTCTCGCATAAGAGTCTTTGAACCTGATCTTTTCTTTTCATGCCTTTTCTACAAAATAGAAGAGATGAAGGATAAGGAGTTTTACCTCTATACTCCGATGTCCGACGAAAAAGGTGTGGAGCTTTTCATAAAATACATGATAAGGGGCTATTCCAACGTCAGATACATTGAGGGGAGAACTTCCGCAGAGATCGAAAAGGGAAATTATGTAGTTTTTTCAGCTACTCCAAGGAGACCGCGTCTTAGAATGCTTCTTCCGGTAAAAAGGAAGATAAAATTGATAGGAGATTCCCCTGAAGGGGTAAGATTCTTTATGGTAGTTCCGCGGAACTTCCTGTCTTCCACAGAAATGACAGAAGAAAAGGCCTTCCTTGCATCGTTCAGGATAGAGAAGATTTTCTTCTGGAGCGGAATAAGGCTTTCTAACCTTGGAGCAATTCTGTTTGTTAAAAAGCCTGCAAAAAAGTACAGAGTGGAAGTAATAGCAGAAGGAAAGCGTATTAACGTTGACAGTGAATTTTTAAAGACGGTTCCTGTGTGGACCAGAGAATTTCTACTTTCTGAGGAAAAGGAAGAGGTGCTGAAGTTTTTTCTCGCTGCTAAGAAGGTAAAACTGGAGGACATTGCAGAGGTAAGAAGAGGATATTTTATCCGTAAAAGAGACGAAGTTGTAGAGGACGAAAACGCGCCCAGGATTCTCAGTGTGGGAGATATTGAAGGGGCAGTAATAGACCCGAACAAATTATCAAAGATAAAGCTTAAAGATGATTCAAAGTATCAGCCTTTAAAGCCCGGGGATATCGTTATATCGGCCCGGGGCACTGCTATGAAAGCGGCAATAATCCCTGAGACAAATCTCAGAATATATCCTTCGGACTCAGTCATAGTTATTTCACCAAAGGACTATCCTTCTAACCTCCTGCGGTTTTTCCTTACCAGCCCTGTAGGAGAAAGACTGCTTATAAATACTCGTAGAAGTGGGGCGCTTTTGAGCATCCTTGCAGGCGACGTCAG
>JAMOUL010000021.1 GCA_027062035.1 Candidatus Aminicenantota bacterium
GGATTTTCCCACCTCTTCCTCTGTTAGCCTTCCGCACCTCCTTATAAGGGACAAAACCTCATCCGCTATCTCTTCTATTTCTACCTTTGTTCTGGCATGCTCCAGTCTTTCCTTCATCCCAATGACCTTCCCTATAAACTCCTCTTTTTCCCTGCCTTTAAGTTTTTCTGCCCTTAACCTTGCCAGATAAAAAACGGATATCGGGTGCATTTCCACCTCCCCATTTTTTTAAAGTTTAAGAAAAAATGACCTCACACTTCAAAATTTTTCCCTATATCTCATGCACTTTCCAAACAGGAAAGGACATGTTTGGTAGTGCGATAAAAGATTATTTATTTTACCTTTAGCGCAGGAATTTCAGACCACCATTTCTCAACGCAAAAACGCGTAAACGCACTCACGCGCAAACCCACTTACGCGAAAACGCTTTAACGCACAAACGCAGCAACGCCGCTTAAACCAGCTTCATCGAGGCAGGGTGCAGTCTGTAGGGGAATTTTATCTGTTTTATTCTTTCCTTCGGGATGATTTTGTAATAATCCATGCTCCCCAGGCCCTCGTCCTTTCCCAGCCGCAGATATTCAATTTTCTGGGGATCCACACCAATAAAGGCGGTGGTGAGGGAATCAAGGAGTATAAAGTCCTTTGAGGCTGCTGCAAACTGGTGGAAAACAGGGGTACCGGATATGGGTCCCCTTCCCTCCATTCCAAAAAGCCCGTCCACTATCCCTATATGGGGTTTTATTTCCTTAAAGACTTTAATTATATTTCTGCTGGCAATCTTATAATAGGGCAGCGGGTCCTCTGGCCAGAGCTTTCCCCCGTAAAGATGCACCCTGTCTGCAGGGTGGGTCATCCCGAAGGCAATGTTGTCTATGGCAGCGGATATTACAAGCAGGGGATGGGTTTTTGGTGGGGTAAAGGACACCACAAGGTCTGCCCTCAAGGTGGAAATCCTTATGGTTCTTTCCCCTTTTATGGTCTCAACCTGAATTTCCCTGTAGTTCCCCTTCTCCAGGGGA
>JAMOUL010000022.1 GCA_027062035.1 Candidatus Aminicenantota bacterium
TTTGTACCAAACATTCCTCACGAGAGCGTTCCTGCAGGCAAAGATGAAAACGACAACAGGGTTATAAAGGAACACAAAGGTATATCCCCTCTTTCCCAGAATCCCCTGCCCCACTGGGAAATCGGTGAAAAACTTGATATTGTAGACCTTAAAAGGGCTGCGAATTTATCGGGTTCAAGATTCTATTTGTTCAAATCCTTAGCAGCAAAACTTGAGCGGGCGCTTATTAATTTCTTTATAAAGGAAAACGAAAAAAAGGGATACCTCGAAATACTTCCGCCTTACCTTGTGAGAGAGGAAATACTTTATGGTTCAGGACAATTGCCTAAATTCAGGGAAGAACTATATAAAACCCAGGATGACTTGTACCTTGTACCCACTGCTGAAGTTCCACTTGCCAATCTTCACAGAGGAGAAATTCTTGAAGAAGACGATCTTCCGATTTATTACATGGCCTTTACACCCTGTTTCAGAAGAGAGGCTGGCTCATATGGAAAAGACGTAAGGGGAATAATCAGGTTACATCAATTTCACAAGGTGGAACTCTTTAAATTCACCAAACCGGAAGAATCCTATAATGAGCTTGAAAAGATGAGGGAAGATGCAGAAAAACTTTTACAGAAGCTCGGACTCACCTACAGGGTTGTCGAACTCTGCACGGGAGACCTTGGATTTTCAGCAGCAAAAACGTATGACCTCGAAGTTTGGGCGCCTGGAGTGGGAAGATGGCTTGAGGTGTCAAGTATATCAAACACGGAAGATTTTCAGGCAAGAAGGACGATGACGAGATTCAGAAGGAAGGGACAAAAGAAACCTGAATACGTGCATACTCTAAACGGCTCCGGGCTTGCAACTCCAAGAGTGTTTATAGCCATTCTTGAAACCTATTATACGGATGCAGGGACTATAGAGATTCCGGAAGTACTCAAAGAGTTTATGTAAGATGGACGACGCCGTAAGAGATATTCTTGAAATAGGAAGGCTTCTCTACGACAAAGGATACATAGTAGCAACCGA
>JAMOUL010000023.1 GCA_027062035.1 Candidatus Aminicenantota bacterium
CTTAGATATTATATCACCAACACATTGTGTCACCACCTGCTTTTTGTTTCCCTGGATTGTTTAATTTATAAAATGATTTACTATACTGAATTCATTTTATAGTATAATGGTACTGATGAGTGATTTATACCGAAAACTTGGTAGAGTATGGGTGGTTATAATTTCAGGTATTCTGGCGGCAGGGGCATTAACTTTTCTTTCGATTCTCCTTCAGAAAGCAATTCCCCCTTCAGCTCCCGGAATAATTGCTATGGAGCTCGCCTTTACAAAGGAAAGGCTCATCTCCATTCTTAACCAGTGGGGCCCGGAGGGGGTGAGCGTATATCTCAAGGCGATGTGGATAGATTATTTCTATGCGCTTTTTTACGCTCTCTTTCTATCGAGTTTATTCGCCCTTGCCTCAAGAGCTGAAGAAGAAGACCCCCACAGAGGAGAATTGCTTATTTTCTCATTGCCCTTCATCGCGGCAATCCTTGATTGGGTTGAGAATTCTTTACACCTCACGTATTTTCCCGAATACGAGAAAATGTCAGAAAGTATGGTTTTTGTCGTCTCCTTTATTTCACTTATAAAGTGGCTTTTAGCTCTCTTTGTTATCGGAGCCATTTTTTACAGTTTCGGGCGAAGGGTGGTTCTGAAGATGAAAAGGAAATAAGGGAGGGGCAAACACCCCTCCCCTTAAATTTCATTTAAACTTTGGGGGCTCTATTACTGTAACCTTTCCGAATTTCTGCAACTGAGGTTTGAGCTTTGATGCAGGACCCACACAAACTATTACCACCGGTTTCTCATGGAAATACTTTCTGGCAGCAAGGTTAACCTGTTTCAATGTAAGACCGGGAACCTGCTTCTTTTCCCAGTAAATATAATTCTTTCCCAGTCCATAGAGTTCTGCAGTGAGAATTCTGTAGGCAAAATCCCTGGGGGTTTCCAGCTTTAGCGCATAACTTCCAAGGTAATACCCTTTCGCCTTTTTCAGCTCTTCTTTTGTGGCTCCCTTTTCCCTGAACTTCTTTATTTCCTCAAGTGTTAGTTTAACTGCTTTTCCAACGGTCTCGTTCTTTGTAAAGGTGGAAACTACAAAATATCCTCCCTTTGTATATGAGTTGAAATAGGAATAGATTCCATAGGTAAGCCCTTCGATGGAGCGGATCTTTTTCATCATCCTTGAGGAGAATCCTCCGCCACCAAGGATGTAATTTGCTATCTCTCTCGCCACCCTGTCCTTTATCTTCATTCCAGGAGCAACGTAACCTATTCTTATCTGGGTCTGAGGAGAGCTGGGTTTATTCACTATATAGACTTCCATAGCAGTGGTTGATTTGTTAACTGCAAGAGGTTTAACTCCTTTCCCCTTCGTCATACTGGCCAGATATTTTTTAATGGCATTTTTTGCCTGTTCCAGGGTGATATTTCCTGCAAACACTATAAACATATTGTTCTTTGTGAAGTACTTTTTATGGAATTTAACAAGGTCGTCTCTGGTTATCTTTTTAACCGTCTCCGGGGTTTCTTCACGACCGAAGGGTGTTCCCTCCAGAACCTTGGATCTGAAAATTTCTGAGGCTAAATAAGGGGGCTGATCCCACTGCTGAGCAAGTGAACTTATTACCCTTGCCTTTTCCTTTTTTAACTGGCTTTCTGAAAATGCCGGATTGAGCAATGCATCGGCAAGAAGAGAAAAGGTGGGTTCGAAGTATTCCTTCAGTGACCAGCCATTTATATATATTGCCTCGCTACCTGTCGATGCATATATACTTGACCCCATGGTTTCCACCTTTTCTGCAAATTTAACAGCATCATATTTCGCTGTACCCTTTGTAAGCATGGTAGAAAGGAGATCCGCCACTCCTTCCTTTCCCTGGGGATCGAGAGCTGAACCTGCCTTCACAAGAACATAGGTTACCACACTGTCCACATCAGGCCTTGAAACTACAGCACCTCTTATTCCCTTAACCTTAAAATACTGGATGGGAGCCGCAATGGCAAATCCCAGAATAAGTGCAAAAACTAAAAGCTTCCTCATTTTTTACCTCCTTCGGGAAGAATGTAAACCACATTTCTCTTTTTAAAGTTAAAGTATTTAGCAGCCACCCTTTTAACATCTTCCTTTGTAACCTTTTTGTAAGCTTCAAGTCTCTTTACAAAAAATGTGGGGTCTCCCGTGTATTGATAACTTGTGCCAACCTGAAGGCCCACATAAAATGCCCTTTCAAGACTTCTTGTCATATCTGCTATTATCTGATTTCTTGCCTTCTCTATCTCCCAGTCCTCTATTTTTGCTTCTTTGAAGTTCTCTATCATTGCAAAGAGCTCCTTTCCTGCTTCGTCAAGGCTCTTTCCGAGGTTTATCAGAACATATGAAAAGAAATAACCCCCATCCATCAGAGTATATGCTCCTCCTCCTGCCTGAAGTGCAATACCCTTTTCCTGTACAAGTTCTTTATAAATACGACTGCTTCTCCCTTCCCCCAGGATTTTAGCAGCAATCTCGATAGCAGGAATATCCTTATCCTTATAAGGTGGAATACGGTAAGCAGCAAACAGGAAAGGAACATTAACCTTCATATAAATCTTGGCATAGCGAGGTCCTTTCTGCTCCGGCTCTTTTGTAACCACAGGAGGAACCTTCGGCCCCTTCTTCCAGGAAGAAAAGTATTTTTCCAGAATTTCCATGGTCTTCTGCTCATCGAAGTTTCCGCTTATCAGTATAAAGACGTTGGACGGATTGTACCTTTCTTTATAGTATTTCTTTACCTTCTCAGCTGTATAAGCAAGTATGTCACTGGGCCATCCAATAACTGACCAGTGATAAGGATGAGCAATAAAGGTCATCGCCTGAAGCTGTTCAAAAGCCTTTCCGAATGGAGAATTATCCACACTCATGAGCCTTTCTTCGTAAACCACCATCCTTTCAGACTTAAACTGTTCTGGATCTATCCTGGCGTACATAAACCTGTCTGATTCCAGTCTGGCTATAAGGTCTATCTTTGTTGGCGCAATATTGTCAAAGAACACCGTTCTATCTTCAGACGTAAAGGCGTTTACCATTCCACCGTTTTCCTTGACTATCCTTGCATGCTCCTCGGGACCATAATTTCTGGAACCCTTGAACATCATATGTTCGAGCATGTGAGAAATTCCTGTTATGCCGGGTCTCTCGTTCCTCGATCCGGTCTTTACCCACACCTGAAAACTCATAACCGGGGTATTCCTGTTTGGAACAAGTAAAACCTCCAGTCCATTGGAAAGTACCCTCTTCTTGACCTGAACGTTAAAGGCAAGTAGAGGAATCATAAACAGGACCAGTAAAAGGAATTTTCTTTTCATGTGCCCTCCTATTTTTATTTTGTTTTTATTTTTTACGTGATCAGAGACAAAAAGTTTATTCATGTCTTAAAATTTGCACTGAGGAAGTTCCATATCCTCTAATATTAATTCATTACCTTCGTCGGTTTCGTGAATATCTATTCTGTAGGGATAATAAAACCTGAAAATTTCCTTTTTAACCTTGATTTCTTTAACTTCTTTTCCATGTAAATCGTATATATGATAAAAATATGGAGAATCCCCGGTCCACTCTTCAAGCACAAAACATTTACCAAATGAAAATAGCCTTTCCACCCGGGGGAATTTCTTCCTGAATCTAAGCTTTACGTTCTGCGATTTGAGAAGGTCAACAAACTTTTTTTCCTTTTCAAGAAAATCCCTCTTCCATTTCTCGGTAATCTCATGCTGGGGCAATTTTATGTTAAACTCTCGAACCAGTTTACCATCTCTGTCATATATCTTCACCCTTGCAGGCCCCATCTCAACCACAACCGGAAATCCACCTACATTTAAAAGAGCTGGATAACTTTCAGGTGGAAAAACAAGGTCTTTTCCCCTGAAGACAGGCCCTGGAATTGACTCTATTTCCTTTTCTCCCCCATCCTTTCTAAATAGTTTGAAGCTCATCTTCCTGTCTTTATCCATTATATTTGTTGTAAAGAAAATAACATTTTCAAAGGGAACTGATGATACAACGGGAAAGTGCTGAAAGTTTATACTTTTAATAAAATTTCCCTCAAGGTCGAAAACCTGAAACCTGCCACTAATTAAATCATTTACGTATAGTTTTCCATCGAGAAGAAAGATTCTCCCCGGCCTCTTAAATTCTCCAGGACCTTCTCCCTTCCTTCCAAATTTCTTTTTAAGTTTTCCTCCCATTGAGTAAACG
>JAMOUL010000024.1 GCA_027062035.1 Candidatus Aminicenantota bacterium
GCTTACAGAGGAAGACAAACTGATAGTTGAGAGGGCAAGGAAAATACAGAGGTTCCTTTCCCAGCCCTTCTTTGTGGCAGAAGAATTTACAGGAAGAAAGGGTAAATACGTTCCAATAGATGAAACCATAAGGGGATTCAAGGAAATTATTGAAGGAAAACACGACGAAATTCCGGAGCAGTTCTTCTACATGAAGGGAACTATAGATGAAGTTCTTGAGGAATGGGAGGAAGCCAGAAAAGGGAGGGATAAGGGTTGAAGGTAAACCTTTTAACTCCTGAAAGAAGTCTGTTCCTGGAGAAGGAAGCCCATTATATTGAGGTGCCCACCGAAGCCGGGTATCTTGGTATTTTGCCCCATCATCTTCCCCTCATGGGTATCCTTGGAACAGGCATCCTTTATCTGAAGGGTGGCGAACAGGATGAGAAATATGCTATAGATGGCGGTTTCTTCCAGTGGGAAGAAGAAACCCTTACCCTCCTGTGTAAACTGGCATGGAGACCTGAGGAGCTTAAGAAAAAGGAACTTGAAAAGGAAAAGAGAGAAGCCTTTGAAGTGCTCAGGAAATCGGACAATCCTGAAGAAGTGGAGGAAGCTGCCCGGAAATTTTCCCGTGCTTCTATCTTTATTTCAATAGCAGAGGGCTAAGTTTGAAATAAGGGGGATTCCTCCCCCCTATTTTTTACCGGCCTTTCCACCTTCTATTACCCCTGCCTCTTCCCCTGGAGTGTGATGCGCTTGGAATTTCGTTCAGCCTTTCCTGAGAAATGTGTTGAGCTTTGTAGGTAATCCCGTAGTTTTTAAGAAACCCGGTAAATGCCCTCATGTGGTTTTCAGACCCTCTCTTTAAATTGTTGAATACAAAAACTATATCTGAGTTATCCACCTTTTTTAAAAGTGTTTCCAGGTCGTAGATATCAAGGTCTTCGATGATAGCACCGACCATAAGTGCGTCTGTGGCAGATTTTAGCCCCTTTTCTGTCAGGTCACGGTAAAGCTTACCCAGTTCAGGATTGGAAAATACACCAATTACATCACTCTTTACAGGATCATCTATATGGTACTTGTCTATGAGCAGCTTAACAGAATCCATATGTCTCTGTTCGCTCCTGGCTATATTGGAAAATATCCTGAGTCCCCATTTGTTATATAAGGTCATGTAAACATCCCTTGCCAGTTTTTCCTCTTCCCTCATTTTCAGCAGAGCTTCCCTTTCCACCGGACTGATTTCCTGGTGAGGAAAGGAATTTATGACAGCAGCCTGATTCGCATTCATCATTTCCCTGCCTCTACCCTTTCCGAAACCCGCAAATATAGCGCCTGCTAATGCTATAGATGTTATGAGTATTAAGGTTTTTTTACCCATTTATTACCTCCTTGAAATTTTAGTTTCAACTTAAACATGCAATAACTGTGCCAGTTGATTTTGATTGGAACAAAACCTTGTTTAAAGCGAGTTTGTTCTGGATAACTCCTCCTGGTAATACGTAAAAAATCGCGAAATTTTGCGGGAAAGGACGGAATTTTGCGGAAGGAGAAGGGGAATAATTTTGAGGACAAACCTGATATACAGAGGGTTTTACCGAATTTTATTTTTCTGGCATGAAAATTGCCTTTCTTGATCTCTGTTAAATCTTAAAAAGGAGGAAGAGATGAAGAAACGCATCTTCGACTGGAGAAGCTTTATTACGTTTTCTGTAGCCTTTTCAGCCCTTGTCCTTTTTATCTCGGGAGCGATTCTGTACATAGCCCCATCTGGAAGGGTGGCTCACTGGACGAACTGGAAGATTTTATTTGGCAAGGAAGAGTGGACAGACATTCATGTAATTTTCTCAATTCTGTTTACAGTGGTTGTAATTTTTCACATTTTCGATTTCAACTGGAAAGCCTTCAAGCACTTTTTCAAGAAAAGATACCTTGCCCTTGGTATTTCCCTTGGAATTTCTACAGTGCTTATTCTGGGAACCTATTATTATGTTCCTCCTTTGAATTATGTTCGGGAATTTAACAATTACATGAAGGATTACTGGGAAAGAAAGACCATGTCGCCTCCAGTTCTCCATGCTGAGGAACTAACCCTTCAGGAAGTTGCAGAGAAGCTCCTTAAAATTCCTCCCGATGAGGCACTGAGCAGACTGAAAGATAAAGGTATAAAGATTAAGGATGTGACAGAATTAATGAAGGATATTGGAGAAATAAATAACCTGTCTCCCCAGGAGGTCTTTGATTTAATGATCCCGGATAGCGATGGAGGAGAGAATAAAACAAAAGACTATAACTTACCTGAGGAGAGAACCCTGCGGGATGTTGCTATTGAACTCAGAATGAGAGGAAGAGAGGCAATAGAAATATTAAAAGAAAAGGGATTAAAAGTTTCAGGAGGAAGCGAAAAACTAAAAGACATTGCCAGGGAGAACGGAATAACCCCGGAAAAAATATATAAATTATTGAAGGAAAAATGAAAAGAAGAGATTTTATTAAAACCATTCCACCATTTTTATTGGCGCTTTCATCATGTACTACTACGGGAAAGGCGGGAATTGAAATTATTCAGGACCTTTGTGTGGGTTGCGGTGAGTGTCTGGATGTCTGTAATTTCAATGCCATAATTCTACCAGCGAAATCCACATTCTGGGTTGTTAAGGAAGAGTGCATAGGGTGCGGACAGTGTCAGGATGTATGTAATCCCAGAGCAATCATTGTAGAAAGGCGTGGTTTTGACATCAATCACGAGACATGTATTGGATGTGGTGATTGTGCAGAAGCGTGTCCTGAAAACTGCATTCTTATTGATCCTCCTTCATACTATGTAAAACATCGCCATTGTACCGGTTGTGGTGAATGTATAAAAGTATGTCCTACCCAGGCTATTACAATGGTAAGTGGCAGAGCTGAAGTTAATCCTGATAAGTGTATCCGTTGCGGAGAATGTTATAAGGTTTGTAAATACGGAGCCATTGAGAAATCCGAAGCATATATCGATGAAACCAAATGCACCCATTGTGGGCAGTGTTACCTTGCATGTAAGCATGATTCTGTTATAAAAGGAACTCCAGCTATTATGGATCAGAACAAATGTACTCGCTGTGGCCATTGTTATACAGTATGTCCTACCGGTGCAATTCACGGTCAGATTTACAAAGCTTACATCGATGAAAACAGGTGTACGCTGTGTACGGCGTGTATAAGTCATTGTGACTTTAACGCTATAAGGATAGCGAGGTAAAACCATGAAGAGAAAAATCCTGATTTTATTGTTGCTTGGAGTATTTGCCTTTGCAGGGAAGGATTGTCCTTCCAGACTGGTTGCAAATCTTCATTCCATTACAGATACCCTTTCAGCAGGGATGGAGTTAAGGGGATTTTATTACAATGTTGATGGTGAAAGTTATTATTTCTATGCTCTTGCTTCTATGCTGAGATGGGAGCCCAATGAATACTTTTCCGTTGAATCAGAACTAAATTTTAAACCCAAGGATTTCATCCCTTGCGAGCTTCAGGGCAAAGGTATTTCTCCCTTTGTGCTGAGAACGCTATACCTGAGCTATACCCCTGAGAGCGAGGCTTACTCCCTTCAAGCAGGAAGGCAGCTCATTTCGGAGTCCAGTGGGCTTATGCTTGACGATTTCTTTGATGCAGTTTACATAACTGCGGAAAGGGGACGATTTTCGTTCTCAGCCGGTGGAGGATTCCTTGCCCTTGATGCTGCAAGGGAGACAAAGCACTGTCAGAGGTGCTATTTTTACGAATACAAAAATTGCTGGAAAGGTTTTTGCGAAGCAGAGTATGGGGATTTCAGAATGGGATTTTTAAGGATAGAAGGCGAACTTTCCAGTAGAATAAGCGCTTCCATTATGTTTCTTGTGGCTGACACCCATGATGAAGACCTCTCCAGCAGTAATATTTCTATGGGATTCAGGGTAAAGCTTCCTGCCCGTTTCAAAATCTATTCTGAGTTTGCTCTACAGAGAATAAAACAGGAAGGACAAATTGCTTATGGACAGGATGTTCAGATCATAAAAAGTTTCAGGGTAAAGAAACTGGGAACGGTATTTTTAAAGGTTCATAGCCTATATACGACTGAAGACCCTTTATTCACCCCGATTTATGGAAATATTTCCATGGGAGACCGCCTGCATTTGACAGTGCGACAGGGTTTTACAAATGGTTTCTCTGTTAAATTTATGCCTTCCTTTGCCAGGTGGCTGACGCTG
>JAMOUL010000025.1 GCA_027062035.1 Candidatus Aminicenantota bacterium
CTTAACGCTGATCTGGTTGTTTTTGATGAGAGCCTTTCACCTGCTCAGCACAGAAACATAGAGAAAATGGTGGACACCAAGGTGCTGGATAGAACCCAACTTATACTGGATATTTTCGCTCAGAGAGCCATGACAAGGGAGGGTAAACTCCAGGTGGAACTGGCCCAGCTGACCTATCTGCTTCCCAGACTTACAGGGAAGGGAAGGGAAATGAGCAGACTTGGAGGAGGAATAGGAACAAGGGGACCGGGAGAAAAAAAGCTGGAGTACGATAGAAGGCGGATTAATGAGAGAATTAAGAGGATAAAAAGGGAAATTTCCGATGTAAGAAAGCGCAGAGAAGTCCAGAGAAAACATAGAAAAAAGGAAAATATTCCTACTGTTGCCCTGGTAGGGTATACCAGTGCAGGGAAAACCACGCTTTTTAATCTGCTTACAGGAGCTGATAAGAAAATTTCCAGGGCCCTGTTTACAACCCTTGACCCTGTTTTAAGGAGGGTTACACTTCCGTCAGGATTTCCTGTTCTGCTTTCGGATACAGTTGGGTTCATCAGGAAACTCCCTGTGGAGCTTGTGACTGCATTCAGAGCCACCCTTGAGGAAACCATAGAGGCCGATGTGCTATTACACGTTGTAGATGTTTCTTCCGAACATTACAGAGAGGAGATTGAAGCGGTGGAAAAAACCCTTCAGGACCTCGATGCAATGGATAAACCCATCATTAAAGTTTTCAATAAAATCGATCTTCTTCCCAGGAAGGATTATTTCCTTTTGAAGAACAGGGACAACAATTCTGAGGTGTATATTTCGGCCAGAACTGGTGAAGGGGTGGAAGACCTCCTGAACAAAATAGAAGGAGTGATAATGAGCGGGTTCGAGATTAAAACCATTTTTATTCCGTTTTCAAAACAATCCGATTTAGAGGAAATTAAGAAAAGAGGTATAATCTTATCCAGGGAAGTTCTGGAAGAAGGGATAAAAATAAAGGTAGGAAAGAAGAAGTGATGAGAAAATATGCTTTGATCCTTATAGTCCTGTCCTTTGTTTTGTGGGGTTGTGGAGAGAAAGCCGAAGTCTATCTTGAACCTCATCCACCTACAAAGGCATGGACAACTGTAGAAAAGGAGCCAGTAAAGGCATTAAATTTTCCCGAGGAGTCGGTTTTCGATATTGAAGCAAAGGGTTTTGCTTACCTGAGGCTGGGAAGACTCGACGAGGCTGAAGCCAAATTCAGGAAAGCTCTGGAGATGGGAGAGGAGGAATTTTCTAACCTGGGGCTGGGGATGGTTAGTGAGAAAAGGGGGGATTTCCTCCACGCTTATTTATATTATTTGAGATCAGTTCATCCTGAAGCAAAAAAGAGACTGGAGGCAATAAGGGATAAGGCTCTGTCTCAGGCCCTTGCAAGCAGTTCGCCAGAGGAAATTTCAAAGGCTCTTATCATAGATCCATATTCAAAGGAGGCGTATGTTCGTCTGGCGGAAATATATATTTCCAGAGGAGAATACTTCCTTGCATCCGCCTATTTAAAAAAGGGAATGACAGTTGCAGGTGAGGATGAGAAACTTCTTAAACTCTATGCCAGGGTCCTTGAGCTGGACGGAAAGTTAGAAGATGCTCTTGAGGTTTTGAAAAAGTTAAGCAGGCTTTATCCATCAGATGAAAACATGGCAGAGCTTCAGAGGCTTCAGGATGAGATCGAGAGAAAAGAAATAGAAGAGAAACTCAGGCCAGTACGGGGTAAGGTGATAATTTCCAGGGGTGATCTTGCATTGATAATTTATGCCTATTTCGGGAAGTATTTTCCTGAGGAAAAACCCCCTATAATTACCGATATATACAGGGGTGAAGAAATGCAGGCCATACTGAAGGTAACGGCAGCTGGATTAATGAAGGTATTTCCTGACCACACCTTTCAGCCTGATACAACAGTAAATAGGCTTAACTTTGCCAGCGTGCTTTACAGATTACTTCAGAAATTAAAAATTCAGGTGGAAAGGGTTAACTTTCCTGTGTTAACCGATACTAAATCCTTTAAAGCAAGGGTTATTGTAGGTCTCGGCATAATGGAGGCCCCGGGAGGCGCTTTTAAGCCCTATGACCCGGTGAGACTTGAGGAGGCCCTTTCTTCCATGGAAAAACTTAGAAAACTGGTGAGGAGGAAGAATCTTGAGTAAGGAAGACAAGATTTCCCTGAGGACAATTACCATCCCTAACCTTCTTTCCCTTCTCAGGATAGTTCTTATACCCATATTTATTTATTTCTATCTGGACCAGAGGAAGGAACTTGCCCTGGGGATCCTGTTCCTGGCTTCCATAACAGATTTCCTGGACGGAATTGCGGCCAGGGCATTCAATCAGAGATCAAGGCTTGGATACATACTCGATCCTCTTGCTGACAAACTTCTGATGGATTCGACCTATATACTGTTTACCCTCAGGGCTCTACCCCTTACAGTTTATATACCAAAGTGGCTGACGATTACAATAGTTTCAAGGGATGTGGTCCTTATCCTTGGCGCTGCAATATTAACTCTGTTCAATCCCGATAGGGTTCCAACACCCCACTGGCTCGGTAAAATTACAACCTCTCTCCAGATGCTCACAGCCATTCTGGTCCTTTTTGTGAACGTCAGCGGAAATATGATGCCAGGCCTTTCTGTCCTCTTCTGGCTTACCGGCTTCTTTACTGTGGTCTCCGGATTTTATTACGTTTTGAGAGAAATAGGTAATATAGAATGAAGAGGGAGGTAAAAACCCTTTTAAACAAGATAATCTTTTCAGTGGCCTTTATACTTCTTTTTTTCATCATCCTTTATCTGTTGAACAGGCTGATCCCTCCATTTCTTTATGCAGGAGCAATTGCCTATGTTTTTTATCCACTTGTGGAAAAACTCTCGAAGAAAATAAATCGTGTTCTTGCCACCTGGATAGTTTTTCTTATAGTAATTTTGCTCTTCTTTGCTTTGATATTTCTATTTGTTCCCCTTTTCACAGAACAGGTTATAAAAGTTTCCCAGGAACTTCCCAGGATCTGGGAGAGCATTAATGTTCAGAGCGGAAAACTGGCCGATTGGTTGCAGAGCCATTCACCGGAACTTCTGTCTTCCATTCAGAACTACCAGACAAAGCTTGCAGAAAGTTTGAAGCCAGCTACCAGGATAGTTTCCTTCCTTGCAACCCAGCTGTATCTGCTTATAAGAAGAATAATTGATTTTATTATATTTCTGTTCTTCCTGTTTTACCTCCTCAAGGATTTCGGAAGGATAAAGGAGTGGATAAAGGAGATTATACCCTGTAAGTACAGGGAAGAAGGGGTGAGACTTCTGCAGGAAATAGACCGGATCCTGTACGGATTTATTTTCGGGCAGCTCCTTGTTGCATTGATCCTTGGAATTATGTATACAATTGGACTCACTATCATAGGAATACCCTATGCTTTGCTTATAGGAATAACAGCTGGCATTCTGGATATAATTCCCTATGTGGGAACTGCTGTGGGCTTTATCCTTGCAGCAGTGGTTGCTTTCTTTTATTATTCCTCCTTTAAAATGGTGCTTCTTGTTTTGCTTGTGTTTGCCACCATCAGAGCAATAGAGGGATATTTTGTTTCTCCAAAGCTCATAGGAGAAAAGGTGGGTCTTCACCCTATATTTGTGGTATTTGCCATAATCCTTGGGGGAAAGTTCTTCGGTCTATTTGGTATGCTGGTTTTTGTTCCGATATTTGCCATTGGAAAGGTACTTATTATAGATATAGTCAATTATTATAAAGACTCGAGCCTTTTTAAGGCTGACGAAACCTCCACAGAGTCATAATTATTATCTTCAAATCAAGCCATATTGACCAGTTTTCTATGTAATAGAGGTCATATTTAATTCTCTTCTCTATGGATGTATTCCCGCGTAACCCGTTTACCTGAGCCCATCCTGTAATACCGCTTTTGACCTTGTGTCTGAGCATGTATTTCGGAATCATCTTTTTAAATTGTTCCACAAACTCCGGTCTTTCCGGTCTTGGCCCCACTATGCTCATATCACCCTTCAACACGTTGAAAAACTGGGGCAGTTCGTCCAGGCTCCACTTGCGCAGAAATTTACCCACAGGAGTAACCCTGTCCTCAGGTGCCACCCAACCTTTGTCAGATTCCGGTAGCATGGTTCTGAATTTATACA
>JAMOUL010000026.1 GCA_027062035.1 Candidatus Aminicenantota bacterium
TATGGAAAGAGCGCTTGTGTTACTTCTGTTTTTCCTTACCTTCCACTTTTCTGCCACCTTTTTGCTGGCTATAACCGAGAAATTTTCCTATATTCAGATAGCCTTTGAAGAGATGTCTGCCATGGGAACGGTTGGCCTTTCCATGGGGATAACACCCTCCCTTTCACCCCTCGGAAAGATAATTATTATTATTTCCATGTACTTTGGCAGGGTGGGACCCCTCACCATACTTACTTCCCTTATAAGAAGAAGCAGGGGTAGATTTTCTCTTCCATACGAAAATGTTATGATAGGTTAAGGAGGGAAAAATGGGTAAATTCGTGGTTCTTGGACTGGGTAGTTTTGGTTTTTACATTGCCAAGACCCTTTACGAGAATGGTCAGGAGGTTGTAGCCATTGATTCAGAGGAAAGCATAATAGAGAAGATAAAGGACTATGCAAGCCAGGCCTTTGTTGCAGACGCTACTGATAAGGAAACCCTTTCTGCCATGGGGGTAACAGATGCGGATGCAGTGATAGTTGGCCTTGGGCCCCGCATGGAACCAAGCATACTTGCGGTTCTGTATTTGAGAGAGCTCGGAGTAAAGGAAATAATTGTCAAAGCTCTTAACGAGGACCATAAGAAGATTCTGGAAGTACTTGGGGCTACCGAGGTGATTTATCCTGAAAAAGATATTGCGGTTAGAACCGCCCATAAGATAATGAGCGGGAATGTCATAGACTTTCTTCCTCTTGCTCCCGGCTATTCCATTCAACAGATTGCACCCCCACCATATTTCATCGGGAAGAGCCTCAGGGAGCTGGACCTCAGAAATAAGTACAAGATTCAGGTAATAGCCGTGAAGGAAATAATACCCGAAAAATTGCACCTCATCCCCGCCGGGGATTTTGTTATAAAGGAATCCGACCTGCTTATGGTGGTTGGCAGGGATGAGGATATTAAGAAGTTATCTTCTTCTTAATAATATATAGAAATTCCTGCCATCAGCATTAAACCCGAAAGGTCTATTGGTTCAAAATCCAGAAATACAGGTTCAAGATTTCCTTTGGCCATGTGATATATGGCAGAAAGCCTTAAGGCATATCTTCTGTCAAACTTTACCACGACCCCTCCGTTCAGAAAGACTCCAAAATTACCCGAAGTTCTTCTGTAGTCCCCATAATAAATGGGAAGGCCTGGGTCGGAGAAGTCGATAAAGTCTCCTTCCTGCCTCCATTCCCAGGAAACATATTCAATACCAACGCCTACAAAGGGTAGAATACCCTTTCTCCAGACAGGAATCGGGTAGAATCTCCATCCGATCTGAAAGGGAACTTCCTTGAAGGTTATCTGCTGCTCAATAGGGCTTCCGTCTCCCCATACCCAATCTCTATATTCCGTGTTTACCCTGGTTAAATAGCTCCCGAATCCGAAGAAAAGTCCGCTTCTTCTCCTGATGTTTTCCCATTCAAAGTAATAAATTGTGTTGTTAAAGTTTTTGGCTGAAAGGATAAGATTGTCAAAATTAACGCTCCATATATCGCTGTTTGCATTGGGCCTGAATTGTCCCATCATAAATCCTATTGATGTTGTTGCGAAAACAAGTCCGGGTAGCAACAGGATAAGAATTGTAATAGCCAGTTTTCTCATTTTTTACCTCCTTATTGGTCTCTGAGTTTATAAAGCAAAAAACTTGCCAGATTAAAATCCCTCATACCGGGGAATAAAACTTTATGTGACCACAAAAGAGGACACATGCTTTCTAATTTTTTGTCCACCTGTAAATTTTCAGCCTTTTCCTTATAGGATCAAAGTAAATTATATACTTTTCAGAAGCGAAAAAATAGGAGGTGGGAAAATTGAACCAGTATGAATACCGGATTTTTAGATTTTTTTTATCTATTATGTCCACTCTTCTGCTTCCGTTTTTCCAGATGTTGGTCAGAATAAACAGGTGTCTGTCTCCATTTATGATTTTCTCCGCTCCGAAAACAGGAATATCGCTTTTCAGGCCGTACAGCCTGCGGAGCAATGGAGAAATTTTCCCCTCCGGACCCAGCCTTTTCTCGAGTAAAAGTTTTCCTTCCAATGAAATCTTTTTTATTGTGTATTCCCGGGTATCACAGAGGTAGAAGTAATTTCTGTCCATGGAAAGAGCTGGTTCTGATAGAGAGATTTTATAGGTCAAGTTTCCTCTTTGTATGGTTATAGAGATGGGTTTAAAGCGGAAGAGCTGGCGGAGCTTTTTTCTGTAAAGGAGGGAATACGATACATCATCGGGGGTTTCTCTTTTCAACAGGAAACCTCTACCTGTATACCAGATTCTGGAGAAGGGTTCTTTCAATCTTATAGTTAAACTGCCCTCCAGAGATTTTAACTGACCCTCTGAAAGATAATAAAGATTTCCAGGGGTAAGGGTGAAGTCGTCTATATGCCCGCTCAGTAAAACATTTACTTTTCCTGTTTTGAGGGACAATCGCTGGAGAAGATCTATCTTATTTGCTCTTTCAAGAATATAAAGGAAATCTCCTTTTACATGTACCTTTCTTACCCGTCCCTTTACTGAAAAAGTATAAACGGGCCCGTTTGAAAATAACGGGAGAAAAAGGAGCAGGAAAATTATTGCCGGGGGCGGGACTCGAACCCGCACGGACAAAGTCCAAAGGATTTTAAGTCCTCTGCGTCTTCCGTTTCCGCCACCCCGGCTGATCAGATTACTTCTCCACCAGTGTTTTAAGCGCTTTTCCTGCCTTGAATCTGACGTATTTCTTTGCAGGAATATTAATCGGTTTTCCTGTTCTCGGATTTCTACCCTTTCTGGCCTTTTTCTTCTTCACTTCAAAGGTTCCGAAGCCTACAAGGACAAGTTTACCATCCTTGACAATCCCCTCTTTCATCCCATCCAGCATTGCATTAATTGCATCCAAAGCCTTTGCCTTTGAAAGCCCGGTTGCCTTGCTGACAATGTTTACAAGATCTTCCTTTTTCATAACCACCTCCTAAAGATATTATATAATCACCCGCATCTATTTTCCAGATACCATTCTATCTGTTTTACAATTTTTAGAAATACCGCTACATCCCTCTTTTCCCAGTATGTCCTTCCTATGGCACGTCTCAGAGTTCTGGCGAAGTGGTCAGACTCGTTGGCTTCTCTGAATTCCAGTTTCTCCATGGTTTCCATAATCCTTCTATGAAGAAGTTGCAGATCCTTTTCCTCTGCCAGCCTGGTTTTGGGCGAAGAAATGGGTGTTCTCAGGGAGTCATAGATTGTATAGGCATAGAGCATGGCTGCCTGAGAAAGGTTAAGGGAGGGATAGCTTCTATAGGCGGGTATGGTGGTAAAGAAATGAGCTCTTCTTAACTCCTCATTGGACAATCCCCTCTCTTCTCTGCCGAACATGAAACCAATTTTGTTTTCCGGTGCGAACTTCAGTATTTCCTGCACCACTTCCCTGGGTTCCCAGGAAGGGCCTCTCTCGTGACCAAGGCGAGCTGTTGTAGCCACAACTATTGAAAGGTCATCCACAGCTTCGTCCACTGAAGAGAATATCTCTGCATTTTCAATGATATGGTAGGACTGATAGGCCATCATTTTGGCCTCATCGGCCTTCAGGTCCGGGGGATTTACTATCCTCAGTTTCGACAGTCCCATCGTGTTCATAGCCCTTGCCACAGAGCCGATATTACCCGGATACTGGGGTTCAACCAGGATGAAGTAAATATTGTTAAGTATTTTTTCCTTTTCCACGGGAAAAATTTACCATCGGACAACCCACCAGTCAAGATATCCGATGAATAATTAATAAGGTTATTTCTCCTTTTTCCACCTTGCTTCTGCTGTTCCGGTCTCCTGCTTCATTATTTTTTCTATATCGGTAGTACCGTATTTTTCCATCAGTTCCGTCTCTGGCAGTAGTTCGAGTTCAAGCTTGCGCCATTCTTTAAGGCCCACGATTTCGTTGAATTCTGCCCAGCTAACCCCTTCCTTCGCGATGTCAATAACGTTTCCCTTTTTTAGCTCCTTTAACGCATGCATGATCGCCTTAACCGCAGGATAGAGACACACCATCGGTACTGAAAGGTATTTAACCCCTACCTCTTCAAGCTGCTTCAGGGTAAAGGGCGGGGTCATTCCTCCGGGTATTATGTTAAAGGAGATGGGGATAGGAATTTCCCTTACCAGTGTTTCCA
>JAMOUL010000027.1 GCA_027062035.1 Candidatus Aminicenantota bacterium
CCGCAATAACCCGGCCCTGTTCGAAGATTTCCTTGAGCATGAAGTGCTTGTACCCACCCTTTTCGGCCTGGGATAGTGTCCAGGGGATGTGTACTGTTTCTTTGTTTACAGGCTTTCCATTTAAATCAAATACCTCCGCACCTTTCGGAGAAATCCGCACTATCTCGTAATCTTCCAGATATATAGCTCTATCAGTCCAGGGAAGAAAGGCGGGTATATCAGAGGCAAGGAATGTTTCCCCGTTGCCCACGCCTATTATTAAGGGGCTGTCCTTTCTTACTGCGTAGAGATGGTCAGGGTCACCTGCAAAAAGCGCCACGATGGCAAAGGAACCGTCAAGTTCCTGAATGGCTTCCCTGAATGCTGTAAGAGGATCGTGGTTGCTTTCAAGTTTGTGCTCTATAAGATGCGCTATCACCTCGCTGTCGGTTCTTGAAGAAAATAAATATCCATTGCTGATGAGGGTTTCCTTGAGTGTCTTATAGTTTTCGATTATTCCATTGTGCACTATCGCCACCCTTGAATGGGTATCAGAATGGGGATGTGCGTTTATGTCGTTGGGTTCACCATGGGTTGCCCATCTTGTGTGTCCTATTCCTGAAACCGAAACAAAATCCCATTGTGTCAGTATCGGCAGGAGTTCGTCCACCCTTCCCTTTTTTTTGTGAATCCGAATTCGACCCGAATCCCTTTCGAGAACAGCCATTCCCGCAGAATCGTATCCCCTGTATTCCAGCCTTTTTAATCCCTCAATAATACGCGGCTTTACTTCTCTTTCCGAAATAATGCCTATGATCCCGCACATGCTTCAATTATAACCCAAATTTTCAGGTGTTGCATGGTCTCACATTGAGAGCATTTTTATCTTTGATATGAAGTAAAAATTTGACAGAATAAGTGCTTAAAATATGACAGAACATTCATCTGGGTGGCTGTAGTTTGAAGAAATTTTTATTTTTATGCTTTGAATAATCTTATCTGATTAAAATTTGAAGAAAAATT
>JAMOUL010000028.1 GCA_027062035.1 Candidatus Aminicenantota bacterium
CAGGGAAGCGGTAATGTGCACCATAAGTCCCAGACGGGCAAATCTGCTGCGTCCCTGAATCCATCCGCATATATCCTCTGGAAGGAAGACTGTCTCCTCGGTTATTCCCAGTATGCTTTCGCCAGGAAGAATGACAATGAAATCATCCACCTCGATTTTCTCTGTTATCTTCTTATAGTCGGTCTCCTCCCTTACATCTATAACCCCTGGCAGTCGCTGGAATATCCTGAACTCCTTTGAAAGGGTGAAATCATAGGAGGCAGGGCCCAGGTTCTCCTCCCTGAAGGGGTCTATCCTGAGCCTGCCTGCCCTTATCTCTTCAATTATTTTTTCGCGGGTTAGAATCATTTAAGGTGCCTGTCAAACCAGCCGATTACCCTTTCCCACCATACCTTTCTGTTTTTTGGCTTTACAACGAAGTGATACTCATCATGGAAGAAAAGGAGCTCCGACTCAACCCCCATTTCCTGAAGGGCGGTGAAGAACTGAAGGGACTGGGTATAGGGCACCCTGTAATCATGCTCGCCTGCAATAACAAGGCAGGGGGTACGGAAGTTCTTCACATAACTGGAGGGAGAAAGTTTTTCGTATGTCTTTTTCACTTCCCATGGCGCTCCTCCGTATTCCCACCTGGGGAACCATAGTTCTTCTGTTGCTCCGTACATGCTGGGAAGATCATAAACCCCTGCATGGGAAACAAGCACTTTGAATATTCCGGGATTGTGCCCCTCTATCCAGTCGATCATGTATCCGCCATAGGAGGCTCCAGCAGCTCCAATTCTATTTTTGTCTATGAAGGGAAATCTCTTAATTGCCTCGCGCATTCCCTTTATTATGTCAACATAGGGTTTTCCTCCCCAATCCCTGTTTATGCTGTCAACAAATTTTATCCCGTAACCCTTGGAACCGTGGAAATTGACCATGACCACAACATAGCCGGGCGCTGCGAACATGGAAACGTTCCACCTTGGATGAAAATCATCTCCCCACATACCCTGTGGT
>JAMOUL010000029.1 GCA_027062035.1 Candidatus Aminicenantota bacterium
TCCCGGTAATTTCTCTTCCAGCCACGTCTTTGATACGCAACCCTCCGAAGGTATACAGTTCCACTTTCTCTCTTTCGAACTCCGAGGGGATATTGAGCCTGCGGGAGATCTCCCTTACCTTGAGCGCGAAGCCCAGTTCCTTATATATCTCTAAAGCCTTTGAGAGAGTGGAATCCTTCAATTCATAGATCTGTGCCTTCAGAAGTTTTGGAGTCCTCTTGGGCAACTTCCTTCCATTGAGGAAAGCCCTGTAAGCCCTGTAGATTTTCTCTATGAAATCCCTTTCAGGTTCTATTTGAGACAGAACTTCCTTTGCCCTGGCCATATCCACGCGGGCCAGAAATGGAATGATTATATCCAGTGCAAGCCTGTTGAATATGGGAGCATAAAGGTTCCTGTTATCAAGTAGATCCTCCACTATAGCCATCTTTCTCTCCTCATCGGAGAGGCGAAATGTGGAAGAGATCCTTATAAAATCATTCTTTTCCACAATGGCCAGTTCCAGGGCCTTCTCCAGATGTAAACCAGCCTTTATATAGTCCCCCCTTTCCTGAAGGAAAACCCCCAGGAAGTAATGGATATACATCTGCCCGTAAATATATCCGCTCTTCCTGGCCATATCCAGTGCCTTTATGGCATACTCCATCGCCCTTTCGTAATCCTCCATCTCATAGGCCAGAACAGCCATATGATACAGGGCCTTACTGACGATCACAAGATCTCCCAGCTTTTCAGCTTCGCTTCGCAGGAGCCGTAGATAATCCATCGCCCTGCTTCTATCCCCCTCCATGAGATAGACTGTGGCCAGAAGATTGATCAAATTCGATTTATCTCCCCCTTCCAAATCGTTCAATACCTTAATGGCTTCCTTTTTAAAAGTGGCATAGTCCTGCTTATAGTAAAGGTAATAAAGGCGAAGAATGGGGGTCTCCTTGCCCCTGACCAGATCCCTGTATTCGTCGAATCTCCTCATAAATAACAGGTACTTGGCATACTGTTCTA
>JAMOUL010000030.1 GCA_027062035.1 Candidatus Aminicenantota bacterium
TTCTACTGCCTTGGAAATGCCATTTTTTCCGATATCTTCTATTGAGGCTTCACCGTGACCCTTTATGAAAAATATCTTCTTTCCGACTTCCTTCGTTAATTTAATTATTGCATTGGTAAGATTTTCTTCGTTAATGTTCTCCACCTTTGTCTTTCTCTTTCCAACCTGAACCAATAGCGTGTTTAAGTGAATATTCCCATATTTACCTATAACTTCAGGTGATTTGTAGGGGTCGATTATCTTAAAGGAAAATTTAGAAGAGTTGACATCCCTGTAAAGCTGAAGAAGGTTCTCCATTTTCTTTCTGGAGTCGGAGCGTTCTTCGGCAAAGCCCACAACTTCTACCTTGTCCTTCAGGTTCTTAAGCACCTTAACTGTCTGAGGAGAGAGGCTGTAAACCTTTTCCTTTGTAAGGTCAAATCTTTTATGGAATTTAGCAAAGCCGTAATTGAGAACCCCAACTATGGCCAGGGTTAGAACTACTGTGGCGAAAAGATTTATTCCCATTACGTCCACTATTTTCACTATGGCATATGCTATAAATCCTATGACTGCTATTCCCAGTCCTGTCCAGAAAATCAGGTTATTTCCAAGCAGAAATCCCAGGTTTATTGCCAGAAACAGGGCAATGCCTGCAGCCCATATAATAAGGTTAATTTTTTTCTTCATGGTTCACCTCCACCACCTTCTAACTTCGAGAATCGCATATGTAAGGAACAGTCCCACAAAGGAAAAGCTCAGGTAGAATACAATGTCCGATGTGTCAATTATCCCCTTTGATAGGTTGTCGAAGTGGCTGAAGAAGGAAATGTACTTGAGAAATCCCTGGAGAAAACCGGAAACATATGTTAGCCAGTAAATCAGCCACAATAGAAGGAGTATGCCAAAGCTGAAGACTGCTGCCACTATCTGGTTTTCGGTGAGGGAAGAAGCGAAGAGGCCGAAGGAGAGGAATGCGGCTCCAAGAAGGAAAAGGCCAAGGTATCCGGTAAGAACCGGAAGCAGCTCTGGTTTTGTAAGGAAAAATGGGTAGAAGGCAAAGGGAGCTGTTGCCAGTATCATTAGCAGAAGAACGATAACAGAGGCTATGTATTTCCCCAGAATTATCTGAGTATTGGTGAGTGGAAGTGTGAATAGGAGCTCGTCTGTATGCTGACGCTTTTCCTCGGCAAAAAGTCTCATTGTTACCAGAGGAAGAAGGAGAAGAAGAATGATGGCGGCGTTGGAGAAGAAGGGAGAATATACGTACTGGTTAAGGTTGAGCCTTGTGGAAAAGTAAGGATTTCCTCCAGCCTGAACCGAGAGTATGCTGAAGTTGGATACCATTACATAAAACATAAAACCGGTTATTAGAATGAAAAGAGAAATTACCACATAGGCTGTGGGGGATGAAAAGTATATTTTCAGTTCTTTCTTAGTTATTGCCCATATGTTCCTCATCCTTCACCTCCTTGGATATGGCAGAAATATAGACTTCCTCAAGACTTGCTGAACCGTATTTTTCTTCAATGTCGCTTATTTTACCGAACTCAATCAGTCGGCCTTCGTTTATTATGGCGATAGAATCGCAGATAGAAGTTACCTCCTGGAGAATATGGGTGGAAAGGATCACGGTTCTCTTGCCGGCAAGTGACTTAATAAGCTGCCTTATCTCCACTATCTCCTTGGGGTCAAGACCTATAGTTGGTTCGTCGAGTATAAGTACTCTGGGATCTCCTATTATAGCCTGAGCAATGCCAACGCGCTGGCGATAACCCTTGGAGATATTCCGAATAAGCCTGTCTGCCACCTTATCAAGACCTGTCTTTGCAATAACTTCCTCAATTTTCTGCTTTTTTTCCTTTCCCCGCAATCCCTTGATCTCAGCCACAAAATTCAGGAAGGCACGAACCTTCAGTTCTGGATAAAGGGGAGGAATTTCAGGTAAATATCCGATCATCCTTTTGGCACTAAGGGGATCTTTCTGAACATCGATTCCGGCTATTTCAGCCCTTCCATAGGATGGAGTAGTATAACCTGTGAGCATTCTCATGGTCGTGGATTTTCCTGCACCGTTTGGACCCAGAAAACCCAGTATGGTCCCCTCAGGGACCTCCATATTAAGCCTGTAGACCGCCGTAATTTCCCCATAAAATTTTGTGAGGTTCTCGGTCCTAATCATGTTCACCTCCTACATTCTTTCAGGAACCTGAATTCCGAGAATTTCCGCTCCAATTTTTAATTTTGCCTCTATAATTTCCATCAGTGCAAGTCTTAGTCTTCTTTTTTCAGTATTCTCTTCCTTAATTATAGGGTATTTCTGATAGAAGATGTTAAAGCTCTGGGCGAGGGAAAATAGATATTTTGCAAGAAAGGACATTTCCATCTTGTCCCTGGTACGCTCAAGGATATCATCGAACTGAGATGCCCTGTGCAGCAGTTCCCAGTAATCCTCGTTTTCTTCCCACCCGGGCTCCCCTTCAATCTCTATTCCCCTTTCCTTCATTTTTCTTCTTATTCCCTTCATTCTAACCAGAGAGTATTGAATGTAGGGACCGCTTTCCCCTTCAAAACTCAGGGCATCCTCAATATCGAAAAGAACAAGGGAAGAATTGGTGAATTTAAGCATGTAATATCTTATGGCGGCGATAGTTATTTTCCTGGCTATGTCTTCAATCTTTTCCTGCGTCATTTCCTGATTTCTCTTCCTGACTTCCTCCATGGCGGTTTTGAATACTGCATCTATAAGTTCGTCCGCCTTTATTCCAATTCCCTTCCTGCCTGAGATGGAAACTGCTTCTCCCTCTGCTTCAAAACCCATTTCCCTTGCGGTTTTCCCGCTGAGGGCCACCATTTCATAACCGAGGTGTACGGAATTTTCCGCCTGTTTTTTATAACCAAGTCTTTTTATTGCCTCTATTACAATCTTCTGGAGGTAGCTCTGGCGGAGATCGATCACGTTATACACCCTGTCAGCCCTTCCAAAATCGAGGTTTGCCCCTTCGCCTATGGATGTGGTGTAAAGGATGCGGCCGGAAGGATATTCCCTGAACTTTTTATATTTAAAATCCCTGTCCTGAAGGCCAAGTTTCCACATTTGATATGCGATGTCCTTTGCCACATATGTGGCTGTTCCATTGGAACGGACTATAACCTTTTCCCTGATCTGACCCCCTTCTTCGATATCCATAACCCAGCATCCTGCATTGGGTCCTTCTTCTGCAAACCTTATGGCCCCGGTTTTTTTGAGGAGTTCGAAGGTTTTTCCCCACAGACCCAATGATATTATGTGGGATTCCCATGTGAGGAGGTCATATTCTATTCCGAGGCTTTCCATTGTGTCCAGGTGTAGAGAGGCTATTTTTGTGGAAAGGGCCCTGCCTGCCTCTGCGTATTCTCCCGTCCCCTCCTCAAGAGCCTTGAGTATTCTCGCCCTTTCCTCTCTGGCCCGGGGATCTTCTTCCATTTTTTTCCCAACTTCAACGTAGAGGTCCCAGCAATAATGGTCAAATTTTTCTCCAATGCTTCCCCATTTTTCCGGAGGAAGATTTCTCATTCTAAGAAGCCCGTAAACCACGTCTGCTACCTGAACCCCTGTATCATCAATATAATTGTGGACTTCCACCTTTTCTCCTATTCTTTTAAGGAGTCGGGAGAAGGAATCTCCCAGGATTGCATTCCTGAGATGTCCCACATGAGCAGCTTTATTGGGATTTATGTTGGTATGTTCTATAAGGTTCTTTCCTTCCCGGGGTTTTACCTTAATTTTATTCCTGGTGCTATAGGCATAGCTGAAAAATTCATCTCTTTTGAGTTTTAAATTTATAAATGGTCCCATGGTGGTTATCTTTTCCACCATGGGTAAATCACCGAGTTTTTCCACGAATTCGTCTGCCAGTTTCTTGGGATTTACCCCCTCCCTCTTTCCTATGATAAAGGCTGAAAGCAGAGAAATATCTCCCATTTTGAGAGAAGGCGGTGTATCAAATCTTACATCTGAGGGTGAAATTGATAACCTATCTGAAATTTCCTTCTGTAGTAAATCTTTTATCTCCTTCATGGGAGTTATCATTATAACACATTTGAATTTAAGTTTTCCCTTATATATACTTGATTTATGAGCCCTCTCGTATTTAAAGGCCTTGTAATCCTCGGAGTCATT